>NZ_VPAM01000043.1:0-27017 GCF_013419215.1 Acinetobacter sp. YH12096
TTTGTGCCATTTTTCTTTATACTGTCACTTAGGCAGGCTGGACACTTGATTTCTAGAGTTATTCGCATTTCTCTATTTTATCAAAATCCAACCTGCTTTTTTTCAGCATACTTTTTGAAACACCACCCAAGATTCAACTACCCTCTGCAGAGGTCAATCTTTTACCACAAGCTGCTTTTTTAGATGTAGTAATTTCAGCCCAAGATCCAAGTGCAAATCTAGATCAATTGGAACATGTGGTTTTAGATCATTTGATCCGTATGGGACAAGAAGAACTCAGTGCAACATGGCAACGCGAACCGTAGTCTACGTCGCCATATTGTCAAAGCCTTTCACTCAATGCTGATGTGATTGATAATTTCTAACTGCATCAATACGGGCTTTCGTCGCTGGATGTGACTCAAAGAAATCTGTCCAAGATCTCTGATCTTTGGCAGTTTCATCCTTTGCACCTTTCTCTTTTGCTGTTTCACCATCAGCTTCATCTTCCATACGTTGTAAGAAGTTTGCAAAATGTGCCGTTGGAATTTGATGTTTTGAAAGTTGTTTTAGGGCGTATAAATCTGCTTCAGATTCAAAGTCTCGTGAGTAACTTGCACCTACCGCAGCAACCGGTAAACTGGTGAGAATATCTGAGCCATCCCCTGTAATCATCAACAAAATAATACTGATGCCTAAACCTGACAAACTTTGCTGCAAACTATGGCGTTGAACTAAATGCC
Organism: Acinetobacter sp. YH12096; assembly: GCF_013419215.1. NCBI lineage: Bacteria > Pseudomonadati > Pseudomonadota > Gammaproteobacteria > Moraxellales > Moraxellaceae > Acinetobacter > Acinetobacter sp. YH12096. The sequence continues at coordinate 723 of NZ_VPAM01000043.1, forward strand.
CCTGCTCGTGGGCAAGCACACCTATGAGCTCATAATCATTTTTCGCTAATTTAACCAACTCATCTGTCACGATAATGGTGTTATTGGGTATCGCCAATGCATTTGCACCGATGCTACCACCACCGCGGAATAACAACTTCGCAGGACGATTTTCAGCCACCAATTGTTGATATTCTTGTTTCAGTTTGTCTTGGCGTGCTTGTGGCAATTTTGTGGGTTCAGTCATATCGATAATATATTTTTCCGCCTGATCGCCCCAACTCGTTAAAGCGGTCTCAGGCAGTTGGTTGGCCACCACATGTGACGCTGCTGGTATGCCCCATTTAATCAATACAAAAGCAAACGCCACCACGAAAATCACACTAAAAATGATTAAGGAGGGTGAACGCTCTAACTTCCAAATCGAATGCCAACGCGACTTTACATCTAGATTAAACCACTCTGGCAAGGGTTGATGAAACTCTAAACGAGCATCGTTCTTTAACTCGATCACTGGCTGAATATCACCCAAAGCACCGATCAGCGTCATATCTTGATAGGTGTAATGCTGTGTTTGTTCTAGGTCTTGACCATAACGCACAATCACAGCATGTTCCCCATCTGCGCTGATTTGAGCAACAAAGGGTTTTGACACTTTCCCATCATAATAGGTTGCATTCACTACTGATGTTTTCATGTAATTCACCTGCGTTATAAGGAAATATCTAGGTCAAAAATATCGGATAATTCTTCAGCAATCGCATTGTGATCTTGCTGCATTTGATTTTGTAATTGGTCTGGATCATCGACCAACATTAAGTGCAAAGATTCAGTCTGATATTTATATAGTCGTACAACTGCCCATGGTGTCAGTAAACCGAGGCTAATCACTTTAGCCAACCAATTGCTCAAGACAATCCATGCATAGCGCCATTGATTACAGTCCGTATGAAACTGACTGCGGCTCAAAGTAGTGTTATTCCAAGTGGTAATAAAAATACGTGCAGCTGTGAGTGGCCAAATAAACATGTAGCCAATCAAATACATACCAAAAATAATGAAGACATAAGATGCGTCATTTAAACCATCTGAACTACCAAACAGTATTGCAAAGATTACTGCCAGCAATGCACCAAAGCCCATAAACAGAAATAAAGGCACATACATGGCACGCATATAATCGCCCCACGTATTATTCAGATTAAATTTCAACTGACCTAGATACAAATGATTCAGACATTCACGTTTATATAGCCAGACCGCAACTGGTGTAAACAAACCGAGGGTAAAGACAACTACCGCAAGACATTTAACAAAGCACCAATATGCGCTTTTATTCGTCCCTGAAAAAAAGAATCGGCTATTACTAAACTTACTGTTGCGAGCACGGAAACGAATCGTAGATCGAATGAGCCAAGGAACTGCGAAAAAGATCAGGACAAAGCCCGCTAAGAAAGCTTCCCAAGAATATTTTGCAGCAAAAGAGAAACCACCATAGACCACTAGCGCAATGATGCGTCCAACTAAAATTTTTGTAGGCAAACCAGTAAAGTCAAAACGACGCTGAAATACCCAAGTATTACCGTAAAAATACCGTAAACGGCGGACCTTTGCCCAAGGCGCATAAAGTCCAAGCGTGACAATCGTCAGTAAGATATTCACAATCCAAATACCGAAATATTCAGACGCATTACCTTTAAACCTAAAATGATAATTTCGTCCCAAAACATCAGCCTGTTCTGTCTCACCAAATAGACTCGGTGGATTCATCACGGGCAGCTCTGGCGGAAGCGGCGTTTCCATTTGTGAATTTTGCATAAGTACCCTAAATTATTTTTTTTGGTATGTCGAATTTATTCATTTGCATGGCAATGCACATCACCATGCTTTATTTATACGTATATCAAAGCAAGCTATGCCTCAATATTTTTTTAACCACTGGCTTTTAAATTAATGAACTACTGTTTGCAATTGGACAGCGTGAAATTGCAAATGATCGTCCATAAAACTTTGAATAAAATAATACCCATGATCATAGCCAACATGTTCACGCAGTTCGAGTGGCTGCCCAACTTGCTCACACGCTTGCTGAAACAACATCGGATTTAACTGGCTATAAAATTGATCATCAATGCCTTGGTCAATCAAAATGGCTTTAAACAAAGCCCCTTTAGTTTGCACTAAAGCTGTAGCATCATGCGAAAGCCACTGCTGACGGTCTGAACCTAGATATTGACTAAAGGCTTTTTCGCCCCAAGGACACTGACTCGGCGCACAAATCGGTGCAAAAGCAGAAACCGATTTAAACAGGTCAGGATGCTTCAACGCTAAAGTTAATGCACCATGACCGCCCATACTATGTCCGAATATGCCAATCGCACCCTTTTGTACCGGAAATTCAGCCTGTACCAACGAATACAATTCTTCAGTGATAAAACGTTCCATTTGATAATGCTCGGCCCAAGGTTGTTCCGTTGCATTAATATAAAAGCCTGCGCCTTGCCCAATATCCCAATGATCGCCTTGCGCCACCTGTTCCCCACGTGGAGAAGTATCAGGGCTGATTAAAATCAGGCCAAGCTGCGCAGCTAAACGCTGAGCATGCGCTTTAATGGCAAAGGTTTCTTCAGTACAGGTTAATCCCGCCAAATAAAACAATGCAGGACACGCTTGGCCTTGCAAGGCTGTTTCTGGCAGAAAAATACCAAACTTTGTTGGGGTTTTTAGACTTGAAGAATCCAATTGATAAATGCGCTGCTCACCCGCAAAACAAGTATTTCGTTGTACTAATTCCATGATCTTTATCCTAAACTTTTTTAATCTTTTAAGGCGTAACCGTCGTAGCCGGTGAAGTAGTCGTCGGCGGGAACAATCGTTGTTCTAATTGAGGCAACATTAATGCCATGTTTTTCCCCATCGACCACTGCGGTTCAGAAGGTTCGAAACCTTGCGCTGCTTCCCATTTCGCTACAGTCGCTTTGGTTTCATTAAATGCCGCTTGAATACTGGTCTGCTCACGCATCGCCTGATCAAAGAACGCACGGCCAAAATAGGTGTATTCAGCTTCATTCGAACAGCCAAAAGACTGACGATCTGCTGCCGATGCAGTAATGATTAAAGTATTATCATTTTGTAGTGCTGGAATAAAACTTCCTGAATAACATGAAGAAATCACAATCACACGCCAACGAATTCCGGACGCATCCAAGGCTTCTTTTAACCATTTAGGATCGACTTGCGCCAAATCCAAAGGTGCATTTTCCATTTCAAAGACATTTGGTAAACCATGTGAGGTCATATATAAAAATAAGACATCACTTTCTCGGTTCATCTGCTGACCGATACGACGCAGCGCCAACTCCATACTGGTTTTAGATGCCAGCGGAATTTCAGTGCGTGTTGCAGGGTTATTGATAAGTTCAACCGAACGTCCATAGGTGCCAAAACGTGTATCAAACTGTTCTTTAATCCGTTCAATTTCCAGTTTAAAGACATCTTGATAACTCGCACCAGCCACCCCTAAGAAGTACCAATGGGATTGGGCAAATTCACCATATTCCACTGCGTCTAAAGATTTATTGAGCAAACGGCTTTGTGCATAGAAGGCATCTTCAGCAAAGCTTGGTGGAACTTCTTCCACTTTCCAAATCGGCTGATCTTTGACTGAGACTTGCCACACGACCAAAGTAAATAGCGTCGCACCCATAATCAGTGCTCGCTCCCACCATGGCCATTTCAGTTCACGTGAAAATACCCAAACGACAGCTAGACTTTGCCAAACAAATAGAATAATGAATAACGTTGGAATGTAGTCATATAGGAAGTATGGGAGAAAATCGAGATCTCCCATATATTGAATCAAACATTGAAACAACATGATGTGCGTATCAAGCACCAACCAGAGCAATGCTGGGACCAACATTAACCGTGGATTATTCACACGTTGTGACAGGAAAATCCCCACGATTAAAGCAATAAATGGCCACAATGCGTAGCTAATGAGACCTTGTGCATTAAATTCGCCAATACGCCCCGTGCTGAGCCAACTAAATAAACTGTTGGCACAACCACCTAAAATCCCCCAAAACACCAATTGCAAAATCGATGGTCGAACGATTTGTAAAGAACGACGAGACCCCAAAAATAACCACATCCCCGCAGTTTGGTTGCTTTTAAAATCATGCCAAAAATTGATGGAGGGTTTGAAATCAATCATAGAGTTCTGATGGTGGCCTTGGCTCGCTTAATTGCACAAATAATTTTATGCCTGATGTCGTTTTTAGCAATGCTATTTTTTAACTATATAACAAATCTTTGAACAATATTGAAGCAAATATCATTTTAAGTCACAAGATCATGTTGGAAATATGCATCAAAGCGACAAGCATCACCTTGCCACTGGTGTTGTGGCTCTTGATTCGCTAAAAAAACCGCCAATCGTGGACGTTTAACCACAACACGTTTAGCAATTTTTTGTGCTAAATCCAGTAAATTATCACCTAAATCCATTTCGCCATCTTCAGGTAACAGCAAATGCAATAATTGCATTTGTTTTTTGACCTGAGCTTGCTTTTTGACGGCTTGCTGGTTTTGGTCTCGCTGCGGAAACATCGGATCGAGATAAACCACATCAAAGATTTGATTGGTCGTCGACAAATGTTTCAAAAAGTCTGCCGAATCTGAAAAGACCAATTCAATTCGAGCTACAACCGAACTTAAAAATGCATCTTGCTGCGCACGTTGATGTGAGTCTTCCAATAAGGTAAATAAAATTGGATGACGTTCCACAAGGGTCACATGAGCACCCAAATGTGCCATTAAGAGACTGTCGTGCCCTAACCCTGCGGTTGCATCTACAAGCTGTGGTTTTTCAGCCAAATTACACGCACGTGCAATCATCTCAGACTTTAAGGATGCTCGCTTTAAACGCCCCACTTCTGCTTTCCAATCGGGTTGCATCTTCATGCCATTGGCCGCTAACCACAAACCATCTGCATCGACACACAAACTGAGTTCAGGGTTTAAACGTAAAAAACGCGCGTTTAATTTTTCAATTAATTCAATATTTACAGATACGCCACGTGAAGAAAGCACAGCAGAATACTGCTGTGCTTTCTCATGAAACTCTTGTTCTGTGTATAAGCGGATTTCGCTTACCATAATTTCCAGCCTGTAAATGCGAACAATAAAATCAATAAACCTGAAACAATTCGATACCACGCAAAAATCATAAAATCACGTTTTGCCACATAAGCGACAAGCGCACGAATTAAAATCAATGCAGAGACAAATGAAACGATTAAACCAACGGCGATCACAGTCCAATCTTGAGTGCCTTGAAATACATCATAGCTTTGATATAAATCCAGCAAACCTGCACCGACGATAACCGGAATACCCAAAAAGAATGAAAACTCAGTAGCTGCTTTACGAGAAACACCCAAGAACATGGCACCAATAATGGTCGCGCCTGAACGTGAAGTCCCTGGAATTAAAGATAAAACTTGAATTAAACCAATCCAAATCGCATCTTTAATGGTTAAATCTTCTACTTCTTTGGCACGTACTTGCGGTGGATTTTTTTCGATCCAAATAATGATCAAACCACCGATAATCAACCCCATAGCAATCGCAATGTTATTGAACAGTAGCTCTTTCACCGTCTGACCAAACGTCAAACCAATCAACACGATTGGAATCGAAGCGAGAATTAAGCCAAAACCTAAACGGCGACCTTTTTCTTCACCAGTCACCATACCGGTTGCTGCGCCCCACAGGCGGCCCCAGTATTCATAAATCACCGCCGCAATCGCACCCATTTGAATTGCGATCACAAAAACATCACTTTTTTCTTTGGTCCAAAAGTTCATTAATTCTGAAGCCAGAATTAAATGCCCTGTACTTGAAATCGGTAAAAATTCGGTAATACCTTCAACAATACCCATGATTGCCGCTTTGAGCAGCAGTAAAAGATCCATATATAACCCTAATTATGGCTTGCCTTGTTCTGAAATTTTCTTCCAGGCGTTATCTCGTAAATATACGGGCAATGCAAGTTCAGCACTCACCCATGCTTTTCTTTGCGCCGCTTCGCGGGCAATAGTAGCAATATCTTGTGCTGTTGCACTTAAGTCTTTGTATTGTGTTTGTTCTGATTGAATGAGCTCACTACCAGAACCCACGATGGTAAATTTGATCTGTGGTGTGGCATCTGCGTAGCTTAATAGTTGTTCTTCATCTACAGCCTGCATAATGCCATTGGCATCGAGTTGATAGCTGGCGATATACACTTCTTGCATGCGCGCATCAAGAACCGCCGTTACTTCAGTCAAACCATGTAGACGATGCGCCGCTTGAGCCAAAGCTTGTAAAGTCGAGACTGGAACAACAGGTACGTCATTGGCCCATGCCAAAGCCTGTGTTACCGCTGCATTAATACGAACACCACTAAATGAGCCAGGCCCACGACTAAATGCAATTGCATTTAAATCCGCTAACTCAATAGCAGTTTGATTAAGCCCTTGCTCAATCATTGGGAGAATGGTTTGCGTCTGCGCTTTTGCCCGTAAATCGAGTTGAAAATAAAGCTCTTGAGTTTCATCTACAATCGAGACGGAACACTGCTCATTGGCAGTTTCCAATGCCAGTAATTTCATGCGCAACCTTAATTAAATTTAATCTTAAAAAACGTTGAATATGATACTCCACTCCATCGCAGTTCGCGAGATTTTCCACCTCAGACACAGCGCTTTCTGTATTTAATCTATAAAAAGAGCCTCGACAAACGTCGAGGCTCTTTTGCTTGCCATATATAGCGTTCTAAAGTTCAGCGACTTCGAGTTGAGTAAAATGTTTAAAATGAGCGGCATAGTGCAAGGCACTCATTTTTAGACGTGCTTCGGCTTGTTCATCTAAAGTCTTAACAACTTTACCCGGTGACCCCATCACAACAGAATTATCCGGAATCACCTTCCCTTCTGGAATTAAAGCATTCGCACCAATGATGCAATTTTTACCAATCACGGCATGATTTAGGACCACGGCATTGATTCCAATCAGACTATTATCACCTACGGTACATCCGTGTAGCATGGCTTGATGCCCAATCGTGACATAATCGCCAATGGTCATTTCAATGCCTGCATCGGTATGCAACACCGCATTTTCTTGTACATTGGTAAAATCACCCAGTTTGATACGACTGTTGTCCCCTCGAATGACGGCTCCGAACCAGACACTCACTTCTCGGCCTAATTCAACTTGCCCAATGACCGTTGCATTTTCTGCAACCCAACCATCCCAAGGTTGATGCGTGGCTTTCGGGCTATATCCTTGAAATTTGTACAACATGATCAAACATCCTATTTTGACTTTCTAAATAAAGGTTTATGGCTCACGGCCCAAATGAAATGAAGGAGAATTTAATAAAAAAGGCCATTCTTTTTGATAATTCAGACCATATTGAAATAAGGAAATCAGCATCCGTGCAGTCAAGCCCCATACGATTTCGTTTTCGATTCTTAAACTGGGAAAATAAAGCGATTGCTGGGCAAAACGAACTTCATATGGCGTTGGCGGTGTTTCTAAAAGCTGTCTTAATGATGCAAAAAAAATACGGTCAATTTCAGTGGGTTGAGGTATCAAGTTTACATCAGGCGGGATCAATCCCACGATCGGTTTAACCAACATCCCATTCCGTGCTTTTTGCATCGGTAAATCACCCAAAAGCTGCACATCAAATGGATTTAGAGCGGTTTCTTCTTGAGCTTCTCTTAAAGCCACCACGATATTACTGGTGTCTTGAGCATCACGTTTGCCACCGGGAAAGGACACTTCACCGGCATGATTATTCATATAGAGCGAGCGGCGGGTCAATAAAATACGTGGATTATCTTCTTGGGTAATCGCAATCAATACAGCAGCATGCGCAGGTTGAATACGCTTAGAAAAACGTAAACTTTGCTGCAATCGCTGAGTCAATAAACCCTCATCCATCCACATTACATCCTTATAATTATCTTATTTTCATCATAGCTGAATTTCGGCCAAGCTGGTTAGAAATGATGCCAAAGTTTTATTTTTAAGTTATTCTGACGGTTCACACAATCCATGACGATGAATATGAACTTTTGCTCAAACTGCGGACAAAAAACAAAAGAAGCGATCCCGCTTGGAGATCATCAGATACGCCGTATTTGTACCGCATGTGGGTTTATTCATTATGTGAATCCTAAAGTTATTTGTGGTGCTTTAGCCGTTTGGGACAATCAAGTTTTACTTTGCCGTCGTGCGATTGAGCCACGTTATGGGCTATGGACATTACCCGCTGGCTATATGGAACTCTATGAGACAATGGAGCAAGGTGCAGCGCGTGAAACTCGCGAAGAAGCCGAAGCAGAAGTCAACATTGAGCAACTATATTGCATGTATAACATTCCCCGTATTGGGCAAATTTATGCCTTGTTCAAATCTGAACTAATCAATGGTGAATTTGGTGCGGGTGATGAAACCATTGAATCACGATTGTTTAGTGAAGAAGATATTCCTTGGGATGATTTAGCCTTTCCAAGTGTGGAAAGAACGCTGCGGCATTATTTTGCTGACCGCAAAACAGGTCAGTTTGAAATGCATCTCGAAACCCTTGGTACGCGACTCGATCACACTGGTTAATTTGCTGCTCTCAATATTAAAAAAGCCCATCACTGATGGGCTTTTTTATTTTACTCATATTTGACGATTATTTTGCCTTGATGGTGTAACAAGGGGCCAACTCTAAAGAGATATCACCACCGCTTAACTTCGCCGTTTGAGCCGCAGCAGTATCATTTGGATTTTTTAAGCTATAAATATAACTAAAGCTGGCCAAACTATTCCCCCACTTCACCACTTTATTATCCGAATCCGTCAAAGCAACGCCAGATGGACGCGTGCCTGCATTGGCGTTAATCATATTGTGTAACTGCACTAAAGCACCGCCCACAACCATTGTGGTATCCGCAGATGTTTTCACACTTGAGTTCATTCCAATCAGCGCGCCATCAAGCGTATGGAAATATGGGTCAGCTAAAATCATACGAATCGAAATGGTATTTGGATTGATATTTCCTTCTGGTGTAAAGGTACGGGTTGTCGTTCCGATACGATATTGCTGTACACCTTTGTCATCTTTCATTAATAGTGGGTCAAGCACATCTTTTCCGCTACAGCCTTCCGTCGCGTGTGTAGACAAGTCGACAATTTGACTATCTTGACGAGTAAATACATCGTCTGGCACGCCAGATTTTATATTTGTGCGAATATCACCATTACGGTCAATCACCACACCCAATTTCACTGTTTTAATCGAAGTATCGGTAAATTTAAAGGTTAAATCTGCATACAACGGGAAGATATAATTTTGTCCAGCAGCAACATTTTCAACAGACTTAAAGACTTTTTTGTCTAAATACGACAGCGGATAGAGCTTGTATAAATCCATCGTGCCTTTAAATTGCACTTGGTTAATGTTTTGCTCCCACAGGCCTAATTTTTTCTTATCATCGGCCGTCAGAACATAATCATCTTTTTTAGCCATTAACGTTTTATATAAACTTCCACCCGTACCGACCACCATTTTGTCGGCAAGTAGCGTGCCTTGTTTAATAATCAGCGGACCAGAGTTGGCTTCTTCTGCATCAAAACGGAAACCCAGTATGCCAGGTTTATCAATTTGCTTGGTAAGTGGATCAATCCAATTATCCTGTGGCGTTGCTGTTAAACGTGTTGGTCGTACCTGCGTCAAGAGTAAGACATTCACGCCACCAATGGTACTCAACTGTTGATCAACTTTGCCCTTCCACTGTAAACCACTACCAAAGGTCATACCTTGGCGGTCCGTCATTAACATGAAATGACCAAATAAATTGACTTTTGAACTATCGGTCGGCAAACATTCATTTTTATCACAGCCCACCAGTCCATTTGAACCACTGGCATTGGTAATCACGCCATCAGTTGAAAATAACGCAAACTCAGGCTGATATACCGCAGCCGTTGAGATATTCATGAGTTTTGAAACTAAGGTAAATGCATTTTCATTGCTGACTTCGGACAGGTCTAGCCAAGGTGTAAACAGGTCATTAAATTCCGTATCTGAACTGATACTGAAATCTGCTGTCGCGACATTTCGAGTGATTTGATCAATCAAAACTTTATCTGCATTGTTGATATAAACCGCTTGGATGTCTGTAGCTGTAACTGCGCTATTATTTTTCAATGCCAAGGCTTGAATGATTTTGGCTAAACGCATGGCCACTTTAACCGTTGCGTCGCTATTTGAAATCGTTGCAGCAGGTTTACCCGCGATGCCGGCAGCCAAATCCAATAAGGTCAAACGTGGGGGTGTCGTGCCACTGGCTACATTTGAAATTTGCTTCAAATCCACTTTACCCAAATCAATTCGACGTGATTTTTCACCTTGGACAAAGAAAGTTACCGTATCGCCAATCTTACAAGCACCTGTCGAAACACCTTCTTTTAGATCAAACAAGGTAATATAGGTATTTTTAACGTCGCTCGAACAATTAAAATTCAGACCTTCAATTGGATAATCTAAAACAAACTCGACACAGCCTTCGGTATTACTTTTACAAGTACCATTAGTCGTACTGGTATCATAAATTTCAGGATTCACATTTGCACTTTCACCGCCACAGCCACTGAGCGCTGCAACCAATGCCGTTAAAGCAAACGGTAATAAAATTTTATTTTTCATCCTAATTCTCTTTCTTATGTCCTTAACGGATTGCTGTTAATTTAAGTTGGCCTTGATTGGTTAATACGCGGCCATCGACGTCTATTGCTGTTGCTAAAGGCGTTAAGAATAAATACTGGCTACCTTTAGGCACTTGAATCACGCCTTCTATTTTTTCATGGTAAAGATGATCCGCTTCACCTTGGTTATTTTTGAATCCACCTGCGCCTTCCATGACACATCCATTTTTGTCTAAAAATACCGCAAATGGCCAATAAAATGTAGGATTTTGTACTTTGGATGCAAATGAATGTATACGAATATTTTGTAATGGTGATTTTAGTTTTACGACTTCGTAGTCAAATTCGTCCGACAATGGTGCTCGAGGCCATAAATTAATATCTTGAGCCAAGTCGAGCTCTTTGGCTTTCTTCATTTTTTTATTCGAAAAACATTGCTGACCTAAACCTTGAATGGTGTCAGCTTGTGAGACTCGATAATACGATGTGGCCAAAGTGATCGGCCCTGTATCTTCGGGTTGATTGCGTTTAAATAAATTATCAATGACGGAGCGACTGACACCTTTTTCACGTTCAATGGTTTGCATCCGCGTTTGCCCCATCTTGCTGTCAATAACGCCTTCGGGCATGGTGTAAAAGCGCTTTTTGCCTTCTAAGTTAAACTCTTTATCTTCAAGATATTCATTATTGACATACTTTTCACCAGCCATGGTCGAAAAGCCTTGCTCTTGTTTTGCCTTAGCCGATTGTTTTGAAGGATGATTTTCTAAGTTTTCACCTGAAGATTGTACGGCTTTATCAGTGCTAACAACTTTCTCAGCAAGGATCTTTTTTTCGACGATAGGTTTATCTTTTTCAGCCTGAACTTTGGCCTGATACGGAGCACTAGGTTGGGTTAGCTCTGATTGCTGTAACTTCTCTGTCCATGTTGTTGAAGGTAAGACTTTTGCTGAAGTATCTGACGCTTGTACTGACTTTTCAGATTTGGGAACTTTATCACCTGAGACGTTTTTAATTTTATCTACTGTGACAGCTTTAATTTCATCCCGTTTTTCCGGCTCACGTACACTTAAACGTTGAGACTTCAGTGATTCAACAGTCTGTGCTGTTGGACTCGTTTGACGTGTCATCGGTGTCTTGGTTTGAGACGGACTAATGCTTACAGATGGTTGAGTAATTTGTTGTACAGGTTGAGAGTCTATCGTTTTAGCAGTTGGACTTTCTTTAGGTTTCTTTGCTGGTTTTTCTTGCACTTGTACCACCATTGGGCGCCCATCTGGCCCAATAATGGTATGAAACGCTCCAGCGTTGGCATACGACACTTGCACCACAGACAGTGCAAGTAACGTTTTCATGAATAAAATCCTTTTCATTCTGTTTGCTTATCCTACCAACGAGTTCTGTAATTTAATCCTAGGATAGTGATTTTCGTATCGGTTTTTACATTCAGTCCAGCATATGGGTTTAAAAGTAAATTATTCACACCGGTTAAGTTTGCAAGACTACTAGTATTCGCTGGAATGTTATCTTTACTGCGTAAAAAGCCGATTGATAAATCTAAATCCGTATCTGCATCAAAACGATATCCAATCCCCATACCAAAGAGCTGCGCACCATTAATCGGGACCATGGTATTTCGCTTACCATCAGGAATAGAGGTACTCCTTGGTTCATAGCCTGCACGTAATTTCAAACGATCTGTTGCAGAATATTCAATACCAATACCCCAGTTCCAAGGCGATGTAAATTTCAAAGGTAAGGCCAAAGAATTATCAGTCACATTTTCAGATAATAATTTTGCAATTTTCAGCGCTGAAATTTGACGGTCGAATTCAAAACGGAATTTGTCCCAAGCACGATAATCGGTCCAGCCCACATCAAAATTGATTTGTAAATCAGGCATAACCTTATATTTGATCCCCGCCTGTACATGCTGTGGATATTCAAAATCCATCGAAACCAAACCCGACTCCGAGTTTGGCACAGCATTTGGGAAACCTAAAATTGCAGCTAAAATTTGACCTGTTGGTGATGACATTAATCCCTTAATCATCTCCTGAGGTGCTTTCGCATTTTGTATGCGATAACGACCTTTCATGCGCATTTTCGCTGCACTTTGGTACACCATACCAAAACTAAAATCTTCGCGTGGCTCCCACAAAACCCCTAAGTTGTAACTTGGGCTCAGTGACTGCTCTAAAGCCAATTCCATCTGACCAAATTTGCCAAATGGATTCATCCCTTCTTCGGTATTACACATCCCCAATAGCAAGATGTCGGTAATAATGTCCGAATTTTCCTTAAATGGTGTACAGACGACTTCATCAATCATCCTTAACATGCCGATCAATTCATTGGGAAATCGCAGGTCAGATTTCAATCCAATGGCTTGATAGGACATCCCCACACCACCACCAATCGATAGCTCATCACTGACTTGATAGCCTACTGTTGGCGATAGATAAGTAATACGCTCTAGAGCAACTTGTTGCCCCATGAAATTACCTGGGTTACCATTTTCAGCACCAAAACCCGCAATCAAAGGTGCATAAACAGCTGATGCGAATGTTGCTTTAGAACCCGGTGGATTGTAGGCAATCCCCATCGTTGGCGCGGCAATGGGTTGTCCAGCACCAAAATCCACCATCTTTTTTAAGACAGGTACATATAAGGATGCATATTCAACATCACCAGAAACCTTATCTTTAAAGTCCGTACAAATATCAGCCGTCACTTCAGGACCATCATTACAGACTAATGGATCATCTGAATAACCAAAAACGTTATAACCCGCAGGAACGGTAAATTCACGTTGAATATCAAAGTTTGCAATGATGCCCTGCATATCTGTTTGCAAACCTTCAATCTTAGTTAATGCTGCAGGGTTAAAATGTACTGCACTAATTCCTGGAGGATCCGCAGTTACTGCATTACCTAATGCAAGTGACCGTACATCAACTGAAAGGTTGGTACCCAATTGTGCAAAAGCAGCACTAGAACAGCCCGTTAAAACGATCGCACTAACAAGTGGGCTGAGTCGAATTTTACGCATACGACAGCCCTCTTAACGAAGTTTTTTTCCAAAACCTAGAATATCCAACGGGAAAGACAACCCTAATGACACATCTGGTGCATCTTCAGTTAAACCTAACCCCACCGTACCATTCACAATGGTCTCTGGAGATACACGTACACCTAAAGAAATCGCTAGAGTTGAACTGGTTTGGTCTGCAGGTGAATAGGATTCGCCACTGCTATACGTAAATTCTGCGCCGGTATTGAAACTTTGTTGATATGACATAGTAAGGGAAACATCGTAGTTAAACGAGTATGCAAAACCGAATGCAAAACCGCCACTAATCCCCGGTTCAAACTCTTCAATGACTCGCGAACCACGACGTTGGTTTAAGTCAGTTTCTTTGAAACCATAGTTTGCCGAGACGGATGCAAACAACACAACGGGATCAATATATTTGCGTGTGCTGGCACCGATACCTGCAGAATAGTAACCTTTACCTGTTGCTAGATCATTTACAGCATTAATTTCGTATGGACTATCACCAGTTTTCGTGGACAAATTACCAAATAAAATAAGAGGCAAACGACCTTGCTTCAGTGGGAATGGTTCCCAGCGTGCGCCTAAAGAAATATCCCCTAAACCTGCAGTTGAAGTATCTTTTAATAAATCAGTTTTCGCCACTAAAGGCACAGACGCCGAGAATGTCAAATTGTCCATTACACCGTATTGCACGGTAAATGTATTGGTCATTGAGTGTGTGGCATTCTCTTGTACACGGAGTTGATAAAGTTGGCCTTGTGCCATTTCCATATCAAGTTGAGTATCACGGTAATAGGTATAATCGATATCGTAAAAAGATGATATTTCACCTTTTTTAATCAATGAATACTGACGTTCATTCGAGCTAAATACTTCCTGTAAGTTAGCTTCTTGACTCGCATCACCCTCTTGCTGTTGAAGTGCTGTCGATGCCTTTTCAGTGGCAGTCGCACTTTCTACTGGTGGTACCTCAGCTTGTACTGGCTCTTCAACAGATTCATACTGTCCAATTTCTGGCTCGGCAGCAGCTTCTTGTACAGTATCAGCCTGGGTTACAGCAGTAGGAGATACAGATTCTTCTACTGCTGTCTCTTGTTCAACCGGATCATATTCTCCAAGGCTTGGCTCTTCAGCTGCATAGGCAACCCCCATCACCACCTGAATACTCATGGCTAGTAGTGTTTTGTTCATCCATTTACGATTCATGTTCCTTCCCACCGTTTTTATTTTTTTAATCCTGACGCTTTGTTATACGCATTCATCTAATTATTTACTCTTATAGTAAAGCCTTAGAAAGTTGTAATTCGATTTACCATATGATTCCGACTCTTCATTCATATTTTTATCAAGTCGTATCGTAGATGCCTTGTCTGCAATTTTTTCCATGTAAAACTGCGGATATTGAATATCAACCAATGCATAACGGTTCACGGTTGCATCTTCAACATGTCGCAAGTCTGAATCTTGCAAAGCCAATAAATTTTTACGTTGCTCAGGCGCAACATTGATTAAAAATAATGTGTTGTTTTCCCATATTTCTTGGAATCGAACTTCATCGAAACTGATATTGCCCAGTGCTGGATCTGCAACATAAACACGCCCATCTTTATAGGCTTTAAACACCACAAAATGTTTAAAACCAGCATATGAAATGGGAACAATCGCAGGTTGGCCTTGCTTAACTAGATCTGAAAACTCCCCTTTGTAGCCCCCACTTTCTAGCCCGACAGCAGCGACAAAACGTTTCATGTCTAATAAGGAGAAACTTCGACGTTCGATAATTTTTTCAGTTTCACCAAATTTCAGCAAACCATTCATGGTCTGTTGCTCAGTCAGCTGTGTACCTACATAACCATTTAATAAAGTAGTTAAGGCCGCCGAACCACAACTGTAGTCGTAGGCTTGCCGAACGATGCCTCGAAATTGATCTTCTATGGCAGGTTTAATTTTTACAGATTCACGGTGCATCCGAGTAAAGGAATCATTTCGTGAATCCAATGTTTCGGTATAGTGAACTGTTCCGACTGGCTTTTCTTTTAAATCGAAGGACTCTTTGGCAAAGTAATACATCAATGCCGAGCCTACAGCTATCTCTAACATATCTTCTAACTTTTAGTTATCGGCAATGATGTGCCTTTTTTCATTATTTTTTAGAGCTAATGCTCTACATCCATGTATTATGCAAGATACCTTTTTTTTTATAAAAAAACAGCATTTTTTTATGCTTTGTTGGGTCATTCCGCACTTTTTTGTAAAAAAAAGCGCGTGATCAACACGCGCCTTATTTTATTCTAAATTACTTACTAGAAATCGTAATCACAGAACCTGGATTATAAACACCTAAACTAGGGCTATAATATGTTTGCAAGCCTTGAACTTCGATATCACCAATTGAACCAGCAGTACGACTACCTAAATGAACACCTTTCACATAGTTATCAATTGGACCAGAGTTGCTCACCATTTGAATATATCCTTTTGATGCTCCTTCTGCACCATAAACACTAATATCTTGGTTAATGGTTAAGTCTGTTTTACCCGCATCAGCAACTTTTATGCTTTCAATAAAGATTTCACCAGCAGCACGTGTAGCGTTTTTAGTTGATGCATCCAGAATACCTAGATTTTGAATCTCTAAACCACCAATCATAGTTGTATTCAATTTGATCATTGCACCCTGTGGAGCTGCACCAAGTTGAATATTTGCAGCCATCTGACCTGTTTTCAAAGTTAAACCAGAAAGAATTGCATTGTAGTTGCTATCATCACCACCACGACGAATACCTGTTGTACCAGCCGTACCTGATGCAGTCACACCAATTTCACCAATTTTAATATCTAAGCCCGAAACTTGTGCTGCAATATTAACAAATGCTCCACCTTTTGCAGAATTACCAGCATCTGAGTCAATACGTAAATCAGCCAAATTATGACTTGCTAACAAAGCTTGTGAATTCGCAGTAATTACAAGACCATGCTTTTCATTAGCATCACCGGCTACCCCGTTCCCCTTAATTAAAAGAGCACCTGCTACACCTGTACCACCAACAATATTTGTTGAAGAAACTTCTGCATTTGCAGCAAAACCTGTTGGCGTAGGAGGAGTTGTAGTTGTATCAAAAGTAACTTTTGTACCTGTCACAACGTTTTTTGCATCAGTTGCTAAACCGTCATTATCGTGAATGTAAAGTTTCTCGATTGCAACTTTTGAAATACCAATCCCGATGTTAATACCATCTTGACCAGTGGTTGAACTAAGTGCAGCATCGTCCATTGCTTGCATAGCCATAGCATTCGCACTAAATGCGATTGAAGAAACTAGAGCTAATTTAGTGAAATTTTTCATACGGTACTCTCCCAAGAGTATTTATTTTTTTTGATTTTCAACCACTCGATTTATTCAGCTGTAATATTATTTTGTGACAACTGTTAAACCTTTCCT
The DNA here is from genome assembly GCF_013419215.1 of Acinetobacter sp. YH12096. NCBI lineage: Bacteria > Pseudomonadati > Pseudomonadota > Gammaproteobacteria > Moraxellales > Moraxellaceae > Acinetobacter > Acinetobacter sp. YH12096. The sequence goes on from NZ_VPAM01000043.1 coordinate 17,954, forward strand.
TGAGTCGTTTGCTCGCTCGATTAAATTATATCCAAGCTGAAATTTGTTCAACTGTCGTTGGTCGCAATCTAATTCTTACCGATAAACGGTATTTGCAAGCCAAATGAATTAGGAATGGTATAAAATTCATTTTAGTCTTTAAATTTAATTTCTCTGTTGATGCAAAAACCGATTTCTTTTAAAAAATTTATTCTCAAACAAAATGTTAGTGCTCAAAATATTTTGCAAGCGCTTGCACCCTTGTCACATGTGATTTTTTTAGAAGATCAAAACCAACCTGTTATTTGCTTTTTGGCAAATCAATATCAGCAATTTAAGAATGATGAACTTAAAACTTATGTCCGTACCAATTTAGATCAATATGAGGAATGTGATACTCAACCCTTGCCAGATATCGCCTTCCAAGATTTATGTTCAAAATTAGGCAGTGGGTTTTCTGGGGGCTGGTCTGGTTTTATTAGTTATGATTATGCAGCGCAGCAACAGATTTCCCTCCATGCCAAAGCGCAACCTCGCTTGTTTTTGGGGCAATTTTCTAGTTACTTAAGACTAGAAAATGATGGTTGGTATTTTTATAGTTCTGATCATTCTGCAGCTAAGATTTACGACTACATTGATCACCTAATTCAAACCAAGATCGCTCAGAATCAATTTAAATTAAGACAAAAATGTACTGCAAGATGGTCCAAGTCAGACTACACAAAAGCCTTTGATCAAGTTCAGGAATATATTACAGCGGGCGATTGCTATCAAATTAATTTAACCCAAGAATTCACAGCTCAAGCTAAAGGTTCACTCTTAGATACTGCTCAAGAATTTTGGTCACTGACTGATGCACCATATTCAGGCTACTTACGTATTGATGATTTTGAAATTTTAAGTTGTTCGCCTGAACTTTTTATAGATTTTAAGCCTGAACGCAAGATTATTACTAAGCCAATCAAGGGCACGATGCCTCGCTATGAAGATCCAGTGTTAGATGAGCAGTCAAAACAACGGTTAAAATCATCTGAAAAAGACATGGCTGAGAATGTCATGATTGTCGATTTACTGCGTAATGATTTGAGTGTTTATGCAGAAACAGGTTCTGTAAAAACACCTAAACTTTTTGATATTGAAAGTTTTAATCAAGTGCATCACATGGTCAGTGAAGTTGAAGCCGTGCTGAAAACAAATGTAAATCCTTTTGAGGTTCTGATGTCGGCACTGCCGGGCGGTTCGATTACCGGCGCGCCTAAAATTCGTGCGATGCAAATCATTGAAGAACTTGAAGGCTCCCCGCGCGGCGCCTATTGCGGCTCGATGGGTTATTTTAATCACGATGGTACAGGCTCTTGGAATATTTTAATCCGCTCTATTCAAAAATACCAAGATCAGGTTTCGCTGTGGGCAGGCGGCGGAATCACCATCGCGTCAGATTGCGATGCTGAATATCAAGAATGCTTTGATAAAGTCGAAGCCATGCTGGATTTGTTAAATACCTGGCATAAACCTGAATAACAAAAAAGCGATTCTATTGAATCGCTTTTTTGATCTATCTATCCCAACTTCCTTTTAAAAAAGGAAGATTAGGCTAGATTTACATTTCGCGGAGATTGCAAAGATTAAGCCAAAATATCGTTTTTCAAAGTATCTACAAGGCGCTGATTTTGTTCATCTGTACCAATGGTGATACGAAGGAATTGATTAATCCGCGGCTTATTAAAATAACGCACGATAATTCCGCGTTCGCGCAAATCAGCAGCCAACTCACTTGCATCTTTATTAGGCAATGATGCAAAAATAAAGTTTGCCGCAGACGGCAATACCTTAAAGCCCAGCTCAGACAGCTGCTCTACAAGCTTTTCACGGCTCGCAATCACCTTGGCATTTTGCACTTCAAAATACGCTTGATCCTCAAATGACGCCACGGCTGCTGCAATCGCAAAACGATCCATCGGATAAGAGTTAAAGCTGTTTTTTACCGCTTCAAGCGCTGCGATTAAATGCGGCTGCGCAATCGCGAAACCAACGCGCAAACCGGCAAGTGAACGCGACTTAGACGTCGTTTGACAAACCACAAGGTTTTCATATTTCGCAACCAAAGCCACAGCAGATTCCGCACCGAAATCGACATACGCCTCATCAATCACAACCACTGAATTCGGATTGGCTTGCAACACTTCCTCAATTGCAGACAAACCTAAAGCAATACTCGTAGGCGCATTCGGATTGGTAATAATGATGCCACCATTAGGTTGTTTATAGTCATCCACCACAATTTCAAAGTCATCGTTCAGGGGCATAATTTTAGTATTGGCAGCTATACCAAAAAATTGGCTATATACCGGATAAAAACTGTAGGTAATATCTGGATACAAAACCGGCAGCTCTTGCACAAAAAAGGCTTTAAAAATGTGCGCCAGAACTTCGTCCGAGCCATTGCCGACAAAGACCTGCTCAACAGGTACATGCTGCTGTTTTGCAATCGCTTGCTTTAACTCAGACGCATCTGGATCTGGATATAAACGTAAAACGTCAGCAGAATTTGCCAACACTTTTTGAACTGCTTCCACCACTTTTGGCGATGGCGGATACGGGTTTTCATTGGTATTGAGTTTTAAAATATTTTGGATTTTAGGCTGTTCACCCGGTGTGTACGGCTCTAATTCACGTACATCAGGACTCCAAAAACGCATTTGTTCAGCGGTAATATTTGGCATTTTATTTTGCTCTTTCTCACCCTCTCCTAACCTCTCTTGCACTTCGCTTTAAAGGAATCCTTAAAGCTCGTTCAGGGAGAGGAATATTCATTTTATGAGATTTCCCCTCTCCTGAAAGGAGAGGGTTAGGGAAAGGTTTATATTTTTGGAAAACTAAGTTTTTCACCTAGTCTATATTTTCTTACTGATAACGATAGCGTGCTGAACGCGCATGCGCATCTAAGTTTTCCTGCTCCGCTAATGTATCAGCCGTTTTCGCTAAACTTTTCACACCATCTTCAGAGCACATAATTAAACTTGAGCGCTTTTGGAAATCATAAACACCGAGCGGTGATGAAAAACGCGCTGTGCCCGAAGTAGGCAACACGTGGTTTGGACCTGCACAGTAATCACCAATCGCTTCCGGTGTATATCGACCCATGAAAATCGCGCCGGCATGGCGGATATCTTCAGCCATTTCCTGAGCTTCATCTAAGCACAGCATCAAATGTTCAGGCGCAACTTGGTTAATCAATTCGGCGCCTTCAGCACGGTCTTTGACTAAAACCAATGCGCCGCGGTTTTCGATTGAAGTACGCGCAATATCCGCTTTTGGTAACGCTTCTAAATGCTTTTCAATCCATTGTTCCACTTGATCTAAAAGATCCGCATCTGGCGTAATGAACACCGCTTGAGCCACAGTGTCATGTTCCGCTTGCGACAACAAATCCATCGCCAGCCATTCAGCGTTATTTTGACCTTCTGCATAGACCAAAATTTCGGATGGCCCTGCAATCATATCAATGCCAACTTGACCAAATACTGCACGTTTTGCTGCCGCAACAAAACGGTTGCCCGGGCCAGTAATTTTGTCCACAGATGGAATAGTTTCTGTACCATAAGCCAATGCTGCAACCGCTTGCGCGCCGCCAATGGTAAATACACGGTGTACGCCGGCTAAGTAAGCTGCTGCCAAAACCAATGGATTCAAATCACCATTCGGCGCAGGCACCACCATAATAATTTCAGGCACGCCAGCAACATGCGCAGGTACAGCATTCATCAATACAGAAGACGGATAAGAAGCTAAACCGCCTGGTACATAGATACCTACACGGTCCAGCGGTGTGACCTTTTGACCAAGGGTATTTCCTAAAGCATCAACATAGGTCCAGCCGTCTTGCTTTTGTGCTTGGTGAAATTCACGAACACGGTTCGCAGCAAGTTCTAAGGCTTCACGCACTTCTGAACTTAAACCATCAAATGCTGCTTTCAGCTGTTCTTGTGTCAGCTCTAATTCTGAGAATTGATGCGCTGGATGTCGATCGAACTGCTGTGTCAATTTAAGAACATGAGCATCACCATGCTGACGAACATCAGCAATGATTTGGTCAACGGTTTTTAAAAGTTCTGGATCATTCACAGTTTCAAAAGCCAACAAGTCAGCAAAAGCTTGCTTGAAGTTTTGATCTTGAGTCGATAAACGTCGCATCAATTTACCCACAAGGTAATCTATTGGAAAAGATTAGTTTACCTGTTTTAGCGCAGCTTGTGGACATCTATCGCATGTGTTCATGTGGAGTTTTATTGAAAATAACTTTCGTTAAAATTAGTGAAAATACAGTTTTATCATTATTTTTTAGTTTTCATAAAAAAACCGCCCAGATTTGAGCGGTTTGGTCAGCATAGCGCTAAGAATTTAACGACTTATGCTTTTTTTGCTTGCTCGCGTTCTTCCACGGCTTTTTCTAGCTGTGCAAGAATTGGATTCAACAAAGTTTGTTTACGTTTAAAGCTTGCCTTGTTCACGATTAAACGTGAAGACACTTTACAGATTTCTTCCAAAGGCTCTAAACCATTGGCACGTAAAGTATTCCCGGTATCCACAACATCGACGATGTAATCACCTAAACCAACCAATGGCGCAAGTTCCATAGAACCATACAGTTTGATCACATCAACTTGCTCGCCTAAGCTTGCATAATATTGACGGGTCAAATTGACGTACTTGGTTGCAATCTTTAAACGACCTTTCGGACGAACCATGCCGACTTTACCAGCCGTCATTAACTTACAGTTGGCAATTTTTAAGTCCAATGGTTCATACACATTTTGTGCACCATGCTCCATCAGCACATCTTTACCTGCCACCCCAATATCTGCAGCACCATTTTCAACATAAGTTGGTACATCAGAAGCACGTAAAATTAAAATACGTACGTGCTTATGGGTCGTTGGAAAAATTAACTTACGAGATTTATCCGGATCTTCCAATAAGTTAATGCCAGCTGTTTCCAACAATGGCAAAGTTTCTTTTAAGATACGTCCCTTACTTAATGCTAAAGTTAAACCATGATCAAAATTGCCCATTACGTCAAAATTGGGATCATCGTTTCTCATATCGCTCATTAACTTACTCGCTTAATTTGGGCACCTAAACCTTGTAACTTCGCTTCAACATCTTCATAACCACGGTCAATATGATAGATACGGTCAATCAACGTTTCCCCATCAGCGGCAAGTGCTGCTAAAACCAATGAGAAAGAAGCTCGTAAATCAGTTGCCATCACGGGTGCAGCAGATAATTTCTCTACACCTGTAACAACAGCATCATTACCTTCAACCTGAATATTGGCACCCATACGTGCTAATTCAGGTACATGCATGAAACGGTTTTCGAAAATCGTTTCAGAAATTGTGGCAAAACCACGACCAATTGCATTCACCGCCATCAGCTGTGCTTGCATATCGGTTGGAAATTCTGGATGTGGTAAAGTCTGGAAACTAACTGCTTTCGGGCGTTTACCCATCATATCCAGTTCAATCCAATCTTCACCGCGCGTAACTTCCGCGCCCATTTCTTCAAATTTATCTAGCACAGACTCCAACAAGTTTGGATCAGTATGTGTGGTTTTGATTTTACCGCCAGTGATCGCTGCTGCAGCGAGATAAGAACCTGTCTCAATACGATCAGCAACAACGGCATATTCACAGCCATGTAGGCTTTCAACACCTGTAACAACCAAAGTATCTGTGTCCAAACCTTCGATTTTTGCACCCATCTTGATCAACATATTAGCAAGATCGGTAATTTCAGGTTCACGAGCCGCGTTACGAATGGTCGTTACACCGTCTGCAAGAACCGCAGCAGTTAGAATATTTTCAGTACCACCAACTGTGACCATATCAAAGACAACTTCGCCACCTTTTAGACGACCATCCACTTTGGCATGCACATAACCTGCTTCAACTTCGATCTCAGCACCAAGTGCTTCTAAAGCTTTTAAATGTTGATCTACAGGGCGTGAACCAATTGCACATCCACCCGGCAAAGACACTTTTGCACTACCATAGCGCGCCAATAACGGGCCAAGCACCAAAATAGATGCACGCATGGTTTTCACGAGTTCATATGGTGCAAATTGGTTATCTAAGCTAGAAGTATCAGCCTTAACCGTATCACCTTCATAACTGATTTGAACACCTAAACCTGCGATCAATTTCACTAAGGTGTTCACATCTTTTAGATTTGGCACATTAGTTAATGTAATAGGTGTATCCGCAAGGATAGTTGCAGCGAGTAATGGCAATGCAGCATTTTTCGCACCAGAAATACGAACTTCACCTTCGAGCTTAGTACCGCCCTGAATCAGAAATTTATCCATTAATTATTAAGCTCCGAATAAGCTTGCTTTGCGCCATTCTTCTTTGGTCATTGCACGAATTGTTACTGCATGTACTTCACCGCTGGCAATGTAGGAGTTCAAAGGTGCATAAACAGATTGTTGACGAGCAACAGGACGTTTGCCTTCAAATTGATCATCGACAATGCGTAGATCAAATTTGCCGCCTTGCCCACTAACTGCAACCTCAGCTTCTGGAAAAGCAGCTTTTAAAATTTCAGTGAGCTGTTCACTATTCATCACAAGACCCCATATAGGACTAACGGTGTAAAACCCGTCATTTTACTATAAATCTAAAAAATAATTCATTAGTCACATACATTATATATATAAAAAAAGAGGTTATAAAAAACCTCTTTTTGTACAATTTACAATCTAAACCGTTAAAGGCATATAAATGAGCTGCATTTTTCGATGTTTATGTAATTGTTTTTTTAATTTTTCAGACAATTTTTTGATCGAGGTATACATATCATCAGCGCACGCTTGTGCAAAAAGTTCTGTCCCAGGTAATCGTATAATCGCTTCCGCAATATGATTATCACTACCTTTTTTTGAACGTTTATCAACCTGATGATCTTTAGTCAGTTTGACTTGCATACTATTGACCTGATCTAAATGTTTGGTCATTTCCGCAAATTTAAGACGAATATTTTCTTCTATTGCTGGCGTAATTGTTAAATGATGGCCACGAATTGTAATCTGCATAATTCTATCCCTCACCTTCTTTCAGGACTGGAAAAGTTCAAGCCGAATCATCCAACTCAATATGCGAAGCATACATTTACACAATCAGATCATTTCGGCCATTCCTTATAAAAAAAGAGATTCATTATTTCGTCATAATGAACCTCTAGAATAGTCAGATTTTCAAATTTAGATCAACACTTTTCGCTCTGAAGATGATGGAATATGTAACGATTCACGATACTTCGCAACTGTACGACGAGCAACATCAATACCTTCTGCATTAAGCAAAACTGCAATTGCATTATCAGACAAAGGCTTACGTGTATTTTCTTCTGCAATCAACTTTTTAATTTTTGCACGAATTGCCGTCGAAGACGCTTCCCCACCAGACGATGTTCCAACATGACTTGAGAAGAAATATTTCAACTCAAATAATCCACGTGGTGTGAGCATATATTTATTTGTGGTTACACGGGAAACTGTGGATTCATGGAGTTCAACTTCTTCCGCAATATCTCGCAGGACCAAAGGCTTCATTGCCTCAGGCCCTTGTTCAAAGAACGCTCGTTGATGCTCCACAATACAGGTTGCCACTTTTAATAAAGTTTTATGTCGTTCATCAATGCTTTTAATGAAATTCTTAGCTTCAAGCATTTGATTACGTAAATATTGATTATCGTCACTTTGATCTGCACGCTTGATCATATTGGCATAGAAAGAATTCACTCGTAGCTTTGGCATTACATCAGGATTTAACTGTACCAACCAATGTTCATTCTTTTTTAGCACCACTACATCTGGAATTTGATAGTCTGAATCTTTATCTTCAAACTCTTGCCCTGGATGTGCTTTTAATGTTTTTAACAAACAAATGGCTAGTTTAAGTTGTTCCGTATTTAAACCCGTTTGCTTAATTAACTTAGGTAATTCATTGGTAATCAGCAACTCATAATTTTTCAATAATAAAATAGCTTCATATCGATATTCGACATGTTCAGGAAGATTTTCAACTTGTACCATTAAACATTCAGCGAGATTACGTGAACCTACACCTAAAGGATCTAGACGCTGAATATGCTTTAAAACCACCAAAACTTCGTCATCTTCGACTTCTTCTTCATAATCCATAGAATCTAAAAGATGCTGAACAGATTGGGTAATTTCATTTAAGTCACAATCTAAAAAACCTTTGTTATCTAAAGCATCGATAATACAGTGTGCAATTAGTTTATCGATCACAGAAAAGTGTAAAAGATTAACTTGCTCAAGCATATGTGCTTGTAAACTTTGATGCCCCTGCCGATTATCTTCGCGCTCTTCAAATTCAGCAGCACCTAAACTTGTAGGTTGATGCGTATAAACATCATCCCACTCCGTATCTACCGGTAACTCATCAGGCAAATGATCGGCATTTAATTCATTGGTTAAGTCTTTATTTTCCCTTTCTTGTTCTTGTAAGCTATTTAAACTTTCAACGGTATTTTGTTCTTCAACTTTCTCTAATAGAGGATTACTGTCGAGTTGGATTTGAATTTCTTGTTCCAATTCCAAACTTGAAAGCTGTAATAAACGAATGGCTTGTTGTAATTGAGGTGTTAATGATAAGGAATTGGCAACCTTTAACCCCATCGCTAATTTCATTAATAACTCCCCCTATAATTAACCGCACTTTATAAGCAATTTTTATGCCGTTTTATTTTTTATAGCATAATTTTGAACAGAACGCCCGATTTTTTGTCTTTTTTAGACACATTATTCAGCTAATTTATTCTTTTATTAGGAACAATTCGCCTTATAAATGAATTATTTAATTAGATATATTATTAATTTCACTCTATTTTCCTTTTCACCACACATAAAAAAACACCCCCAACGATTAAGTTGGGGGTGTTTCGAATAATGAGCTGGCGATGACTTACTCTCACATGGGTAACCCCACACTACCATCAGCGCTAAGAGGTTTCACTTCTGAGTTCGGGAAGGGATCAGGTGGTTCACTCTTGCTATTGT
>NZ_VPAM01000044.1:0-24206 GCF_013419215.1 Acinetobacter sp. YH12096
TCGCAAGAGATGCGATGGATGTCTGATGATTTGTAGTCATAAATTTAAGTCCCCACTTGTTTCTAAGTGGGGACTAAATTAAGGCTTATAGGATGAATTCAGAAGGTGTGTTCAGCGGACGCTTACACAAGTAGAGGGTCTAGGTCAGAAACAGTTCATAATCCATTGCCATATCGTTATATTTGTGACCTTCGTCAGATTTTGTGCCCTGAACCTAATGGCCATTTTTCAGATTGGAAATGGGCACATGCTCAGACAGGACAAGGGACTCTAGGGGGGAGTTGGTTTGAAGTCGATGAAAGCTTAATTGATAAGCTTGATGCTGATTGTGTATGGAGATCAAAAGTAGTAACCCGAAACAAAAAAAAATGTGTCATTCATCAAATATGGTCGCCAGTAACATCTATGGTGTTATTCATTAAATTGCACCTGCCTTTACGAACATATCAAGTACGTATGTTAGATTCAGGTGAAGCAGATGTGCATCGTTATGAAAATGGTAATTGGACTAACAACTCACATCCTTTTATTATTAAACATCGTAATAAAGGTGTTTTTCGTCGATTTAAGGATCAAACTACAGGTTTTGATTCTACTGGTTTGTACATTAATACAAATAAAACAGCCGATCTTAATAAGGATGAATTTGAGCGAGGGTATGAAATTCCTTGGCAACATGAAATTGTTCTATATTGGCTCGAAAAATTGCGTAATTGGCAAGAAAAATATAATCCAATCACTGCACCCACAGACTGCTTAACCTTAGAACATAAGCATACGAATGAGAGTAAATCACCAGCTTATCTTGCAGCAATGGGTCAGATTTGTTTTTTATTTCGTAATGCATCTGCAAGTATATTAATCGATAGACACAAACCCATTAATGAAATTTCTATTGCCACTCTCTGGTATAAATTATTACAGCAATTGGAGAATGATCTATTAAAGTCAGGTAATACTTTATCAGATGGAACCCCTCTAAGATTAGTGCATGATTATGGTGAATATCCTATAAAATCAAAGAAAAAAACGGAATTTCCCTTACATAGCCTCCGTGTATCATTGATTACCTGCTATATCATGGATGCAAAGCTACCATTACCGGTAGTTTCTAAAATTTTAGCCGGTCATTCACGTCTTCTTATGACTATTTATTACACTAAAATTACACCAACTGTAATGAAGGAGAAAATGCAGGAAGCAAATGAGCTACTTGATACTCGATCAAAAGAAAGCATTCGAGTTTTCCTAAAAGATGCAGAAATGCGTCAAATACAATCTAAGATGGCTTATAAAGATGAGCATTCTATCGAAAGTGCTTTAGTAAATCGTAATCCTTTAGGCTGGGAAAAACGGCATCATGGATTATGTCTAGCCGGTGGTAATACTGTGCGCTTAGATGAATGTAAGACTGTGGCGGGTTGTTGGAATGGGGGTGAGGTAATTACAGAGCCAACTGTATCAAATAATGGAATTTGTGGCCCAGTACCCCATGGTCCAGAAAATTGTGTCCGTTGTCGTTGGTTTATCACTGATGCTCGCTATCTTCCTGCTCTAAATGCTCACCTTAATTTTATGAGTTACAAAGCTAACGAAGCAGCTAATTTAGCAACAAAACTTGAAGTCGATCTTGAACAGATGGAAGAGCTAAAGTATCAAGCAGAAATAGATGAAAAACCCTTTACTAAACATAATGAATTTCAAGCTCTTCAACGTAGATATGAAAAACAAATGGTTGAAGCAGACGAATATATAAGAGATTGGATTGCGACATTTGGATTAATTCGTCGTTTAATTGAAATTGAACGAAATCGTGCTGAAATAGATACTACTAATAAACTTGTTGCTGTTGGTTCAAAGAACGACATTAAAGTTGGGCTTATGGAAACCACATCTGAGTTATTACACCTTTCATTACTATGTGAAGATGCTGAAATCTTTCCTGATATGCTTGATGATTTAAAGAAAACATCTGTTATTCAAGAGAGAACCTTAAACTTAAGTCGCATCATGCTACGTAAAGGTTATACACCTCATTTATTAATGCTAGATGAAGACCAACAGTTGATTGCTGCAAATGCTATGATTCGCCAAATGGCTCTACAAGCAAATCCTATAGATAAATTGGATGGTTTTAAACAAGTAGCAAACTATTTAGAACTCGGTCAATTTATGGAGGATAGTAAATTGCTTGATTTCGGTATGAGTGCTTTAGATCACTCAAAAAATAATTTCTCTGAAAGTATTTCAATTAAATCATTATCACATCGAACAGAAAAAGGAGTTTTTCTAAATGTTGATTGATATCGATATGATTTTGGATGATCTTAAAAGAGATAAAAATCCTCGTACACAATGCTCATTAGACAAATTGAATCACCTTTTAAAAAGGCAATTTGAAGAAGGAAAGAAAGATTTTTCTATTGGAACAATTGGACAATTATCTAAAGAAAATGGGGGCGTAGGAACAGTTAGTATTCGTAATAAATCAGGTGAACATTTTCGTCTTTTGATTGATGCTTGGGCAACTAAGGCGAATGCATCTGTAAAAAAAATTCCAAAGGACACTTCTAAAAAATTAAAAGTACCTGCTGATATGGAACTTTTAAAACGTTTAGCTGACCCTGCTATGAGAGCTGTATTTGGCCAAATTATTGCGGAGAGAAACAAGCTTAAGGCGGAGAATAGTACTCTTAAACAAAATACAGAAATAATTGTAGATATGCGTCCTAATCAATTTCTTTATACTCCACAGGCCGAGCAAGGAGTTGAAGTCTTGCCAGCCTTAGATAGTATTTTACTTAAGACAGAAATCGAAGCTTTAGAAGATGCTATTAATGAGACAAAAATCATTAGTCGCTGTTGGACAGTTACTCAAATGGGGGGCGTTAAAGATGAAAATGGACATACTTTGTTTAAAACTGGATTTATTTCAGCTATCCAAAAAGTATTAGCAGAAATTTAAAAAAAACTGACTGGTAATCAACCAGTCAGTTTTTTTATATACGCTTTTATATGCATATAAAAACTAGGCTATGTCATAAGCTAATGTTAAAAATTAAGTTTTTTTAACATTTCTAGTTTTTATACAATTTTAACTAGATATAACTTACGAAGTCTGTTTTTTATTTCCGAAAGCATCATGCAGAATTAATGTTGACCATCAAAGGTAATATTTGAATTTGCACGCAGTAAATGCTCACCGCCTTCTTCAGACAATTTAATTTGTAGACGCAGGTCGTTCGGTGAGTCGGCATGTTTTAGCGCATCTTTGTAGCTAATTTGCTTGGCTTTATAAAGGTCATATAAGGCTTGGTCAAAGGTTTGCATACCTAGTTCACGAGAGCGCTTCATCAGGTCTTTAATTTCGTGCACTTCACCCTTACGGATTAAGTCTGAAATTAAAGGTGAGTTGATCAAAATCTCAATGGCAGCACGACGTGAATTACCATCAATGGTTGGAATCAACTGCTGCGCAACCATTGCTTTTAAGTTCAAAGATAAGTCCATGAATAGCTGACTATGACGATCTGCTTCAAAGAAGTGAATGATACGATCGATGGCCTGGTTGGCGTTGTTGGCATGCAGTGTTGCAAAAACCAAGTGACCGGTTTCAGCAAAGGCAATCGCATAGTCCATGGTTTCACGTGAACGAATCTCACCAATCAGAATCACGTCAGGTGCCTGACGTAGCGTATTCTTTAAGGCAACTTCGAAGGAGTCGGTATCAATACCCACTTCACGTTGGGTAATGATACAGCCTCGGTGTTGGTGTACAAATTCAATAGGGTCTTCAATTGTAATGATATGACCTTTGCTATTTTCATTACGATAGCCAATCAAAGATGCCAAAGAGGTTGATTTACCTGTACCCGTTGCACCTACGAAAATGATAATGCCACGCTTGGTCATCGCTAATTCTTTTAAAATCGGCGGTAATTTCAACTCATCCATCGTTGGAATAACGGTTTCGATACGACGCAGAACCATACCTGGCTGGTCACGTTGTTGAAAGGCGCTGACACGAAAACGAGCAGATTTACTGGTATTACTAATGGCAAAGTTACATTCGCGCGTATCGGCAAATTCCTTACGCTGTTTGTCAGACATAATCGAATGTAAGATTTGACCGACAGTCGGGCCCGGTAACTTAGTCGAGCCAATTGGCAAAATTTGCCCATTGATCTTAATCGAGGGTTCAACATCGGCTGTAATAAACAAATCCGATGCTTTTTTCTCCACCATATAATCAAGTAAGCCGTTAAAATCCATAACGATCGCCCCAGAAAAATAAAAAAATTACAAGAAAGATTCGGGTTGTTTCGCTGCAGTCCGTGCAGTTTGCGTACTAATAATGCCTTTTGCGACAAGGTTTTTTAAGCTTTGATCGAGTGTGGTCATACCGTAGTTGGCACCCGTTTGAATCGCAGAATACATTTGCGCGACTTTGTTTTCACGAATCAAGTTACGGATCGCAGGAATACCGATCATGATTTCATGCGCAGCCACACGACCGCCACCATTTTTCTTGAGTAGGGTTTGTGAAATTACGGCTTGAAGTGATTCAGATAACATGGCACGAACCATGTCTTTTTCTTCAGCAGGGAATACGTCAATCACACGGTCAATGGTTTTTGCGGCAGAGGTTGTATGGAGTGTACCGAAGACCAAGTGACCGGTTTCAGCAGCTGTCAGCGCCAAACGAATGGTTTCAAGGTCACGCATCTCACCGACTAAGATAATATCCGGGTCTTCACGCAGTGCGGAACGAAGTGCTTCGTTAAAGCCGTGCGTATCACGGTGTACTTCACGTTGGTTGACCAAGCATTTTTTTGATTCGTGTACAAATTCGATCGGGTCTTCGACCGTTAAAATATGGTCATAACGGTTGTCGTTGATGTAATCAACCATCGCAGCAAGCGTGGTTGATTTACCCGAACCTGTTGGACCGGTCACCAATACGATGCCACGTGGATATTCACAAATATCTTTGAAGATTTGGCCCATGCCAAGATCTTCAATGGTTAGTACTTTTGAAGGAATGGTACGGAATACGGCACCAGCACCACGGTTTTGGTTAAATGCGTTCACACGGAAACGAGCCACACCAGGTACTTCAAATGAAAAGTCAGTTTCTAATTTTTCTTCGTAATCACGACGCTGTTTATCGTTCATGATGTCGTAAACCAATTTGTGCACTTCTTTATGTTCAAGAGCAGGAAGGTTGATACGACGAACTTCACCATCCACACGAATCATTGGTGGCATACCAGAAGATAAATGTAAATCCGAAGCGTTATTTTTGGCAGCAAAGGCCAATAGTTCTGTAATGTCCATAAAATCCCCGAGATAAAAATTAAATCTTAATTATTTTGATAGAATAATAAGGCTTTCCCACAGCTTAACCAACACTTAGTTGCAGGGCAATGCAAAAAAAGATGAATGAAATGAGAACCCCGTCAATGAATAAACTTCAAGAAGCACGAAATCAAGTCTTGCAGCAAATTGAGCAGGCTTGCCAACTTGCGGGTCGACCACAGCAATCGGTTGAATTGTTGGCTGTATCTAAGACGCATCCTGCTGAAATGCTAAGAGAAATGTATGCAACGGGGCAACGCTCATTTGGTGAAAATTATCTGCAAGAAGCGCTTGAAAAAATTGAGGCTTTGGCAGATTTAGAGATTGATTGGCATTTCATTGGTCATGTACAGCGCAATAAAACCAAACATTTGGCTTCAAACTTTGCTTGGGTGCATGGGGTAGACCGTTTGATTATTGCGGAGCGTTTATCAAGCCAGCGAGAAGCGACGCAAGCACCTTTGAATATTTGCCTACAAGTCAATATTGATGCGCAAGATACGAAGGATGGCTGTCAGCCGAATGAAGTAGCAGGTTTGGTCGCACAGATTTCTACGCTACCGAATTTACGCTTACGTGGACTGATGGTGATTCCTGCTCCAAACAATCCGCAAGCGTTTGCTGATGCCAAAATGCTCTTTGAACACGTCAAAGCACAGCATGCGAAACCTGAAGATTGGGATACATTAAGTATGGGGATGTCAGGCGATATGACTGATGCGATTGCTGCGGGTTCAACGATGGTTCGCGTGGGGACAGCATTGTTTGGCGCACGTGATTATTCAAAATAGGACAGAAGATTCAGCCTGCTTTCAAAAACTAGGCTTATAAAGTGTAAGCACAGCAGATAAATTTTCACAATAGATGAAACCTATGGGTTCAAAGTGAGCCTTTTAATTTGAACTTTCCATTAAAGTTGAGTACAAAATAATCAGGATGTTTTTGATATTGAAGTAATTCACACTTGGACAAATAGGGAAGTTCATGACGGCATATTATCAGTTGATTCAACGCGACGTAGATGCGCAAGGCTGTGTCACGGCACATTACCATTCGACCAATTTAGCACAAGGTGCATGGAATGCACATGAGCAACACATGGCACCAGCTACAGGCATTATTTGTGCTGAATTAGACCGTTTTTCACCACGTCATGATATGCGTATCGGGCGCATTAGCCTCGATATTTTGGGCTTAATTCCTGCTGGCGAGTTTGAAATAATCACGCAAGTGATTCGTCCGGGAAAAACCATTGAACTGATTGAATCTGAAATGCGGGCTCAGGGCAAAACCTGCATTGTGGCACGCACTTGGCGCATGATGACGCAAAATAGCCAGTCCGTGAAAGGTTTGGAGGATGCTGATGTGACTGGGCCAGAAACTGCGCCGATTTGGGACGGTATCCGTCAGTGGCCGGGGGGATATATTCAGTCGATTGAAGCAAGAAGCCATGGGCGCCGTGCAGGTCAAGGCATTGTGTGGCTGAGAACACAGCATGACATGGTTGAAGGTGAGCCGACTGCTGATTTTGTCCGTTTAATGGGCATGGTTGATACCGCCAATGGTATTGTTCCGCGTCAGGATTGGCCATTTGGCTGGGGCTTTCCAAATCTGGATCTACAAATCCATTTGCACCGTTTACCACAGGGACAGTGGTTAGGTCTGGAAACCGTGCAGCAGTATGGAGCGGATGGTGTTGGTTTGAGTAGTTCTGTATTGCATGATGTCCATGGCCCATTTGGGCGTAGTGAACAGATTTTAACGCTACGTCCACTCGGGACGTAATGATCTAGAGAATCAAAAATTATAAAGCCTGCTTTAAGCAGGCTTTTTTTAAGATACGATTTGGATGGTGCTTGCACCTGCTCCGACAGGATTGACTTGAATTTGCACAGGGATTCGTTCGTGCATTTCTTGAATATGCGAGATCAATACTACTTTACGGCCTTGGTTTTGCAACTGATCTAGAGCATTCATGACCATGTGTAGACTTGAGGCATCTAGCGTGCCAAATCCTTCGTCAATAAATAGGCTTTCGATTTTCGTTGTTCCTGATGCCATGCTTGCAATGGCTAAGGATAAAGCGAGTGCTGTTAAGAACGACTCACCACCTGAAAGCGAAGAGACAGAGCGAGTTTCGCCATCCATGTCATGATCGATAATGGCTAGACTTAAGGAATTTTCAAGGCGCTTTAAGGTATAGCGCTGTGAAAGTATCGCCAATTGCTGGTTAGCATACTCGATTAAAATATCAAGGTTATATTGCTGCGCCAAATCACGGAACTTCTTGCCCGTTGCATCGCCCATTAAGCTCGAAATTTTATTCCAACGATGTTCTTCAGATTGGATCTGTTGAATCTGATCGGCAAATTGTTTTTGTTTGCTGAGGTTAGAAAAATGAACATCTAACTTACTTTTAAGTTGATCTCTAAGTTCTTGCTGTTCTGCAAGGGCTTTAAGATTTAGTGCAATGACACGCTCGATTTGTAAAATTTGTATTTCAGGCTGTGTTTTTAAATGCTGTTTCAACGTTTCTTGAATAGCCTGAATACCTGCTTGAGCATCTGAATAGGCACGTTCTGCATTTAAAACACGCTGTTTAAGCTGCTGTTCTTGTTCATATGAAATTGCACTAAGTTGCGCTAACAGCGTTTCACTAAATTCTGAATTTTGGCTCATCCATTGTTGAAGCGTATTTTCAACATGCCTCATTTGAGTGACTAATTGTGTTTGCTGGGTGAGGTATTCTTTTAAGCGACTTTGACTGGTTTCAAAGGCTTGACGTACTTGATCGAATGTTTGACGAGCCTGATTGAATCTCGTCTGTAACAGTTGTCTGTTTTGGTCAAAATCATTTAACCAATCATGTGGTTTTTCAACTTGTGTTTGGGTCATCTCAAAAATAGTTTGAATCGCAATATCACTATTTTTTTTGCCCTCAATTGTTAAATTTTCAATTAGATTTTGAGCCGTTTGAATTTTTTCCTGACTAAATTTAATTTGTTGCTGATAGTGCTCAAGCTGTTGTGAAGTTTGATTATATTGAGTATTTAACTCGTGGCGTTGCTTTAAGTAATTTTGACGTTGTTGTAGTGTGTGATAAATCTGTTTAGCCGCGCTTAAAGTCGACTGTTCCCATAATTTTTTTTCTACGTCATTCAACACAATGAGAATATGCTGAATATTGATTTCAGCTTGTTGCACACTGGATAAGTGCTGTGTGGTTTGTTGAATTGAAGTTATGAGTGCATGACTTTGTTTTTGAGCATTTTCATGTGAAATTAAGGCATCTTCAGTTTGTTTTTGCGCTTGTTGTGATTCATTGATTCTTGTCTGAATCAGTTGCGCCAAGGCTTCATGCTGATGTGAAAAATCAAAAGAAATATTTAGAATATTTAATTGTTGTTGAAGCGCATTTTTTGCCTGATCAAGTTGTATTTTTAAGGTCGCTAGCTGTTGCGCATTGGCATCCATTAACGCGGTTTGCTGAGTGGAGGTGGTTTGTAATTTTTGCCAAGCTTCGAAAGCCACTTTTTCCAATGCAAGTGCTTGTTGTTCTTGTTGCGTTTGTAGTTTCAGTAATTCATCAGAAAAAGCTTCTTTTTCTGAATAAGGATGATGGGTACTTCCACAGACTAAACACGCTTCGCCATCGACCAAATCTGCACGCAATTTTTCAATATTTTCCGTATTCAGTAAGCGCTGTTGTTGCAACATGTGTTGCAGTTTTTCACGCTCATTTTTCTGCGTTTGATAGGTAAGTTCGGCCGTTTTTAGCTGCGTATGACTTTGTTTAATTTGCTGAGCTAGTGTACGTTTCACCGTCATGAGATTGGTGTTTTCAGCATCAATATTTTGGAAGCTTTGCCATTGTTGCTGAACAACATTGAGCTGATTTAATTTTTGTAAAAGCTGGTCACGTTCGTAACGTAGTGATGAAATTTTCTGATTGAGCGCATCTTCTTGCCCAAATGTTTGCGTTAATTTTTCAAGTTGTTTTTGTTGTGTCTGTAATTGTGTATTGGCTTGTTGCACATTGCCATAATTTTTTTCAAATTGTGCATAACTTTGAATAAATCGTTGAGTCTGTGTGATATGCGCTGAAAGTGCATCATCGAGTGAGGCAAAGTGATTTGAACTTTCTAGCTGTGCCGTGTGTTGAGCAATATTGGTTTGCAGTTGCTCAAGCTGTTCCTTCATCTGTTTTTCATTGTTGATATGCGGAACAAGTTGGTTTTCAATCTCTTTAAAATCACCTTGCGCTTTGCGTAATTGATCTACCAATACAAGACGTTCAGCAATCCGGTCACGCACCAGTTTAATTTTGTCTTGATGTTGAATCTCAAATTGATGCTGTTGTTTTTGTTCTGTATCTATTTTTTCAAAGATGGTTTTTTCAGCATTGAATTGTTGTTCAATCTCTGAAAAATGCTGTTGTGCATGTGTCAATTGCGGCTGTAATTGTGCAATTTCAAGCTTGATATTTTTTTGTTGAATTACACTTGGGCGTATAGATGAAAAGCGTTCAAGTTGTTGCAGTTGTAGCTTTTCAGGCGCAAGTGCATCAAGTTGTTGTTGCTGATTTTGTAGTTGTTGCTGACGTGCTTGCACATCAGTTTCGTATTTTTGCTTTTGTTCATACCACTGTTGATTTTTTTCGAACGCTGATTTTTCTATTTCCAGCTTTTTATATTCTGTAGAAACCGTATTGAATTGATTCGTGGTTGTTATTAGATCTTCATCAGACAATATTTCAATATGTCCTAAAACATTTTCTAGCTCTTTACGCTGATTGACAATTTGCTTGGTTTTTTCAAAGGCCAATTGACCAATTTTCCCGAAAATACTGGAATTGGTTAGATACTCCAATAGCTCGCCACGTTCATTATCACGCGCTTTTAAAAAAGCGGTCACTTCTGACTGAGCCAGTAAAACGGCACGGGTGAACTGTTCAAAACTGAGTTGAGTAATGCGTAAAATTTGGCTCTCAACCGCTTTGGTTTTATCCGCAACAACAGTGCCATCTGTTAAGCATTTCAGTGAGCGCTGTACGCTTTGCAATTTACCGTTTGGGTTTTCACGGGCACGTTTAATTTCCCAACGTGCAGAATAGACTTTTTGGTCTTGAGCAATAAAACTGAGCTCGGCAAAGCCTTGACCTGTACCACGGCGTAATACGGTTTGCGGTGAGTTGGTCGGCAGCTCTGAACCATCGATATCGATCAGTTTACCATCGCTGTCTTTTAAACGTGGCACACGATTAAACAGCGCCAAACACATGGCATCTAAAATGGTTGATTTACCTGCACCAGTTTTGCCAATAATTGCTACTAAGCCTGCACTGGCTAAAGGCTCAGATTCAAAATCAATAAAATGTTCACCCGCTAAAGATGCCAAGTTTTTAATACGTATAGATAAAATTTTCATGGCAATTCCTTAAGCATTCACATCATCTTCAAGTGATTTTTGTGCTTCATCGACCAAACTTAAAAAATCTTTCATTACGGTGTCATCAGCACCATAGCCTTGTTTTTCCCAAAGGTTTTGGAATAATTTTTCAGGCGTAGGTGGATCAAGGTTGATTGCGGCTTGTTGCTGATTATTTTGATCTGAGTTTAAATAACGGCGGCTGATGCGCACCAACCGATAACGGTTCGGCGCTAAAGCCTCTTCAAACTGCTGTCTTAAATTAGGTGCAGGCGGGGTGTCGGTATGGTATTCAATTTCGACATATTCACGCTGATCAATATCTTCAATTTCACCGCTCGCCAAAGCAGATAATTGTGCCAAAACTTCTGGAATTGTGCCTTTGATGCGATGCAATTGCACACTGCGCGGAATTGCTAAGGACCCCATTTGAAAGCGTGATTCATCTGTTTGAGTTGGATCAATACTGATCTCAAGCACTTGGTGCTTATAATTAATTTCACTAAATGACAGGGGAATCGGTGAGCCGCTATAACGGATATGGGTCTGTGCGACTTTTTGCGGTTTATGCAAATGCCCAAGTGCGACATAGTCAATTACATCATCAAATAGGGCAGTCGAAAGCGCTTCTTCATTGCCAATAATAATCGGGCGCTCTGAGTCCGACGTTTCACCGCCTTGCATGTGGGCATGTGACATTAAAATTAAGGCTTGATCTGAAGTTTTACGTGCTTTGGCTTCCGCAATTAATTGCTGATGCACATAGGTAATAGCGTTTTGGCTATTGGTGGTTTGATCATTGAATCCGGTGATCTCGGCAGCCCGTAAAAAAGGTAAGGTTAGACACCATGCCACAATATTTTTGTGTTCATCATAAATAGGCACGAGTAATCGGTCTAAATCGAGCTGACCTTCAGTATTTTTATGGACCACGCCAACAGCTTTGGCATGGTATTTTTCTAATAATGGCTCAACTTGTTCAATACGGTAACCTGAGTCATGATTGCCTGCGATCATCAGGGTTTGCATGTGCGGGGCACGCACATGCGCATCGGCTAAAAATTGATAGAGCTGTTTTTGCGCTTTGGAAGCTGGGTTGATGACATCAAAAATATCGCCAGCTATCAGCAGGGCATGCGGCTGCTTTTGTTCTATTTGTTCGAGTAACCAATGAAGAAACTGTTCGTGTTCGTAGTCACGTGAGTGGTTATAGAAGAATTGTCCTAAATGCCAATCAGAAGTATGAAAAAAACGAACAGTCATGCAAGCCCCCAAAAATCAAAAAAATTGATTGGGGTCTAAAGTATCACAGATGTTCACATTTTCGAGGGTGATTAATCATTCATACGTCAAACTAAGTCGTTCTCGACAGTTACAAGGTCATCAATCTAAGCTATTACTGTGCATTTGAATCGACTTGTACGAGGCCAAAGGTATTGTGGTCTGGGTATAAGAAATAGCCTTGCCAACATTGACCAGGAATCGCAAATTTTTCCATGGCAATTTGACCACCCTGCGCCAAAATTTTCTCAGCGATATGGTCGAAATCTTCAACTTCAAAACTACAGGTAAATGCATTGGTGCCGCAGTGCGTTGGTGGAGTCTGAGCAGGGCGCTCTAAGAGGCCACCATGAATGCCTTGAGTTTCAATACGGAAGTATTGAATCGGTAGCCCTTCAACTGGGATAAATGACCAACCAAAAACGGCAGAATAATAGACAACTTAACGCTTGGTATCAGAACTTTGAATTTCAAAATAGTAGGCTGGTTCATTGTTGTTATATTTTCTTTGAAGGATTACACGTTTCAAATAGCAGAGATTTGAAATTAGGCTAAAAAATACCAAGAACTAGGAATATAAAATGTTGTTCTAATCCTGTATATAGATCAATTGTTGTACAGCAGGTGTATTACCTGCATTTGGGGTAGCAGGAGATGCAACATGCCAAATAATCCTTTTGATGAAGAAAAACTTGCAAATAGTATGGTGTATAAGACTTTATTAGAGTCTACATTAGCCATTCCTTGGTGTATTGATTGGGACAGTAAAACATTCAGCTATATTGGACCGCAAATTGAAAAGTTGCTCGGTTGGAAGCAAAATACTTGGCGCACCGTTCAGGACTGGGCATCACGTATGCATGAGGAAGACCGTGATTTTGTGCTGAATTATTGTGTTTCGCAGTCGATGGCTGGTATAGATCATGAGGCAGATTATCGCGCACTTAAAGAGGATGGTTCATATCTTTGGATACGTGATGTTGTGCATGTCGTGCGTAAACCAAATGGTGATGTAGATTGCCTCGTAGGATTTATGTTTGATATTTCCGAACGTAAAAAACAAGAAGAACAGTTACAAAAATTGCAACGTCAGCTCGAAGAATATTCATATAAAGATGGCTTAACCGGTATTGCCAATCGACGTTTGTTTGATGACTTTTATCAACGCGAATGGTTGAACGCGATACGCACACAAAAGCCACTGAGTTTAATTCTGATCGATTTGGATTATTTTAAACAATACAACGACTTGAATGGTCATGTGATTGGGGATACATGTCTGCGTCAAATTGCGAAAAGTTTGGAATCTTGTTGTACACGACCTCGTGATTTAGTCGCGCGTTTTGGTGGTGAGGAATTTGCTTGGATTTTACCAGAAACCAATGAGGCAGCAGCAGCAGTGATGGCCGATAGAATTATGGAGGCCGTGCGTGCTGCACGATTACCGCATAAAGCTTCAGCGGTGTCTGAACTCGTCACACTCAGCATGGGGGTAAAAACCATTATTCCATCAGATCTAGATAATCGAATGCAATTTTTGGATCAGGTCGATAAAAACCTTTATGTAGCGAAAAGACAGGGGCGTAATCGCTATTGTGCTGCATAACATGGCTTTGCTGTTGTGACTTATTTTAAAGTTGCAGCAAGTTTTTAGTCAGTCGATATTTTATCGGCTGATTTTTTTTGGTGTAGAATATAAAAATTAAATGCTGAATACATAAGGCACAAAATAAAAGACCGACGATTCGAGTGATGATGAAATCGTCGGTCAAAAAATCGATTTTAAATTTAAGTGATGGCTGCTGTTCATACTTAAATTCAAAATGAAACTTATTGCTTTTAAAAAGGTCACCGAAACATTGTGGATGCCGTCCAAATCATCGGTTGCTACAGACCTTGTACCCTATATAACGTAGCTGATTACAGATTGGTTGACATGAAAATGAAAAAAAATGCATTTTTTTTTATACTAGGTGTCAACTTCTTCTTGGGTTAGGGTCATGGTGTCTTTAACACGTTATTTTTTCTTGTTTTTTTTCATTTGTTTAATCATGACCTGTATTTGCGGTGTGATCGCAGCATTATTGCCACAGGGTGTGGGTGGTATTTTAACGGTCGTACCCTATCTGATTGCCATGATCGTGGTGTTATTTCGGTTTTTAAATAAAAATCAGAGAGCACCGACACAGGCAGAACGTAAAAAATTTACCCTAGGTTTTAGCCTGATTTTTTGGTTATATAATTTTGGTTTTGTACTTTTGGGTATCGCAATTTTTTCAAGAAAAGATCCTGAAATTTGGCAAAATTTAATGCTCTATGTTCAACATCCTCAGTTTATGAGTTTAATGGTGATCATGTTATTACTGATGGCTATCCCTTTGTATTTAATCACCTATTGGTTTTATGGTCCGCAAGCACAGCGGATGGCTTCTCAAAAGTTTGGCGCATAAAGCTTGATCATCTGGTGATCTTGTTCTATAGATAACAGTATTATTTCATATAGATAAGAACAAATTATGCATCAGCCCACAGTACTGCTGACGGGTGGCAGCGGTTTTATTGGCACACATCTCATCAAGGCACTTTTAGCTGCGGATTATAAAGTGATTGGGCTCAGTCGTAAGGCTGGGCGTATTTCTAAATCACCACATTTAACTTGGGTACAGCAGCTCGATCAAATTCCTCATGACAGAATTGATTATGTGATTAATCTTGCAGGTGAAAGTATCGGCAAAGGTCGCTGGACAGAGACGCGTAAACAGCAATTATTAGAAAGTCGGGTCAAAACCACAGAAGCGCTGTATCAATATTTACGTAAACGTAAAATTTTTCCGAAATGCATTATTTCAGGTTCGGCTGTTGGCTATTATGGTATTGATATTGAAGAACAATGGACAAAAGTGTGCGATGAAAATGCTGCACCACAAGCCATTTTTATGTCAGAGCTATGCCAAAGTTGGGAGCAAGTCACACGCCAATTTCCTGAACAAAATACCATTATCACACGACTAGGTGTGGTCTTGGCTGAAGGTGGCGGAATCTTACCGCAAATGCTGCGACCGATTCAGCTCAATTTGGTCAACAAAATAGGTTCCGGTCGGCAGCCTTTTGTGTGGATACATATACAAGATGTGATCCGAAGTATGCTGTTTTTAATGAAACAAGCAGAGAAAAAACATGCATTGCTTGAACCCACGCCAATCGATCCGCATATTTTCAATTTGGTTGCGCCTGAAAAAACGACGCAGGCTCAGTTTGCGCAGATTGCAGCACGTCAATTAGCCAAAAAGCCGTGGCTCAATGTGCCTGCAACTATCTTTAAAATTTTATTGGGTGAGCAATCGCAATTAATTTTAAATGGTCAATTGGTTCAGCCAGCCGCATTATTACAGCAAGGCTTTGAGTTTAAATTTCCGACGTTAAAAGAAGCCTTACAGGATTTATTGGCTTAATTGAAATTGGCCTATTGACCATTAGTCGACGCTTAATAACGCATCTTGAAACAGGCGAGTCGGACTATAGTGGTCTGCATTGAATGAAGGCGTTTCCCCAGTCATCAGTTCAGCCAATAACTGAGCTGAAGCTGGTCCCATGCATAAACCATTTCTAAAATGCCCAAAATTTGCCCATAGATTGTCGTAATTTGGCATCTGCCCAATATACGGAATCCCTTCAGGGGAAGATGGACGCAGGCCAGCCCAAGATTTCACAATCGGAAAGTTGGCAAGCTCTGGCACCATGTCAAAGCAAGATTCTTGAATATGCTGTAAGGTTGCATCTGTGGTCTGAGTATCAAAACCACATTGGCGCATACTTGAGCCGCAAACCACATGACCGTCTTGGCGTGGAATCAAGTACATGACTTTATTCATGCACATGGTCGGCAACCAGTTCTGCGGGGTTTTAAAGAGAAGCATTTGTCCCTGTACGGGTTGTACGGGTATCTCAATGTCCAGTTGTTCACTCCACGCGGCTGACCAAGCGCCCGTGGCAATAACGAATTGATCTGCTGTATGTTGTGTACCATCTGCGGTGGTGATGGACTGGATACGATTGTCCGTACGGTTTAATTGGTGGATCAGACAATGTTCATAAATCTGAACTTTGGGATGCTGCTGTAAATAAGCCGTTAATGACTGCAAAAGTCGTGGATTACGGATGTTGGCTAATTGCGAAAAATAAATGCCATGTGCAAAGCGTGCTGAAATGTGAGGATTAATCTGCTCAATTTGATCGGATTGTAAATAATCAGCGTGTTGCATTGGGTCTTGGTGCAAACGGGAATAATCTAAGCCAATTTCAAAATCATCTTCATCAAAAATCAACATGCCAGTTTCATGAATTTCAAAATCAATCCCAGTCATAGGTTTTAATTTTTCATTCCATTTTTGGTAGCTCTGCTTGCCATAACGTGCGAGCGCATTGACTTCATTGGGATATCGCCAAGGATACATCGGGGAGAGGATGCCACCACCAGCCCATGATGCGGCAGAACCTGTGCGTTGTTGGTCGAAAATCGTCACCGTACAACCGCGTTCAACCAGTTCTAATGCGCTGAGTAAACCACTAATACCCGCCCCAATAATGGCAATATTCATGTTCTTTTAACCGATGAATGTATGAGTTTGATCTTAACTTCAGCAACGCCGAAGTTTTTCTTCCAAGACTGTTTTTTAAATTTTACAGATATAAAAAAAGCCTTCCTGAACGTTACCATTTCAGGAAGGCTTTGCAGGTTATTTCATGTCTTTCAACATGAGTGCTGCATCTTCAGCAAAGTAAGTCCAGATCCCATCTGCACCTGCACGGCGGCAGCTCATAAGCGATTCGATAATCACGTTTTCAGACAGCCAACCATTTTGAATGGCACCTGCCAACATGGCGTATTCGCCACTCACTTGATAGACAAATGTTGGAACACCGAAATTATCTTTGACTTCACGGACGATATCTAAATACGGCATACCCGGTTTTACAATCACCATGTCGGCGCCTTCTTGAATATCGAGTGCGATTTCATGTAAAGCTTCAGCACGGTTACCGATGTCCATTTGGTAATTGTATTTATTGCCACCTTTGAGGTTGCTTGAAGAACCTACCGCATCACGGAATGGACCATAGAAGCTAGACGCATATTTTGCAGAATAAGCCATGATGTTGGTATAGATATGACCATTGGCTTCAAGCGCTTGGCGGATTGCACCGATACGACCATCCATCATGTCACTTGGTGCAACTACATCTGCACCCGCTTCGGCATGGCTGAGCGCTTGTTTAATTAAGCATTCAACGGTTTCATCATTCAGTACATAGCCGGTATCATCAATAATCCCGTCTTGACCATGTGTGGTATATGGGTCGAGTGCACCATCAGTGATGAGAACCATTTCTGGTAGTTCTTTTTTTAATAAGCGGATGGTGCTTTGGACTAAGCCATCTTCATGCCAAGCTGCTTCAGCCGTTAAGCTTTTGTCTTCCTGTGGTGTAACTGGGAACAAAGCTAATTTTGAAACACCCAATTCGAGTAAACGTTCTGCCTTTTTTAGTAACAAGTCAGCAGATAGACGCTGTACGTTTGGCATGCTTGGAATGTCTTGAGTTTGTTGCTGGCCTGGCAACACAAATACTGGATAAATGAGATGATCAGTCGTCAGTTGAGTTTCACGCACCATGGCACGAAGCTGGTCATTTTTACGAATGCGACGCATGCGGGTAGCAGGAAAAGCTGGACGATTGAACGTATAGGTCATAACAATCTCATTGATCAGTATTAAACTTTGACTATTGTAGACGCATAATGAGGGTTTGGCGCACCCCGTATTATTTTTTTATTCAATGACAGCGATTCGAGTAGGCTATGACAGATGTAAATAAGAGTTGGACCGGTAATATTGACCTAAACTCGAAGATTGAAATCGATACTTTATTAAATAACATTGCTCAAGCATTTAACAGCTCCCCATTTTTTGTACACAATGCAATGAAAATGACGGTGATTGATGGTCAGATCGAAGCACGTGTGGATATGGCCAGTAATTTAATTGGAAATGTCGCATTCCAAATTTTACATGGTGGTGTTGCGGCAACTTTACTCGACAGTATCGGTGGTATTTCAGCGATGGCTGAATTGTATAAAAAGGCCACAGCTGAAGATCTAGCAGAAACGAGTAAAAAGGTATCTCGCTTAGCGACCGTCGATATGCGTGTGGATTATTTGGCGCCAGGACGTGGACAGTATTTCGTTGCACGAGCTGAAACCTTACGTTTAGGCCGTAAGGGTTGCACTATGCGTATGACCATGGTCAATGATGAAGGTAAAGTGATTGCAACGGCGATTGCATCGTATGCTTATTAAGCCATTCTTAAGTTAACACATTCAAAATAATGAAAAAATAAAGTCCAGTATTGGCAGCAGGGCATGATTTTATCCTGTTGCCGACGAAAAAAAGACTGACGAGTTACATTTTCTATTCTCAGGATATGATTTTTTAGCTTTAAAATGCCGGAAAATTGAAGAAGATAGACTTTCTCACGACACCATTATCTGACAGCAAAGTTGACATGCTTTGCAAAGCTCATGATGCCATGACCAAGTCTGCTAGATTTAGGACAAATCTATGACAGATACCGTTAGTAACCTGCCAGAAACCCCATCTACAAAGCAGCCCACCGATCAGGAATTAAAAGCACGCAGAAAAAAAGGCCTTGGTATAGTGGCTGTATTGATCGTGATTGCTTTGGTGATGTATTTGATTTGGTCAATATTTCTAAATCATTCCGTCAGTACCGATAATGCCTATGTCGGTGCAGAAACAGCGTCGATTACCTCGATGGTCACGGGGCAAGTGGCAGAGGTTTTGGTGAGTGATACGCAGCAAGTGAAAAAAGGCGATGTGCTTGTTCGCATTGATGCTCGTGATGCTGAAATTGCCTTAGCTCAGGCACAGGCTGAATTACTTAAAGCAAAACGCCAATACAAACAAACTGCGGCGAATAGTAGTTCTTTAAACTCGCAAATCTTTGTCAGTGATGATGCAATTCATAGTGCAAGCGCACAAGTCGCCAAAGCACAAGCCGATCTGAATAAAGCTCAAGATGAATTACAACGTCGTCAACAATTGGCTGCTTCAGGTGCGATTTCTAAAGAAGAATTAAGCACAGCGCAAAGTGCTGTGAATACAGCTAAAGCTAGTTTTGATGTGGCTCAAGCAGGACTTGCTCAAGCCAAATCTAGTCAAAAAGCGGCACAAAGTAATAAAGCGGCGAATGATGCATTAATTCAAGACAGCAATGAAAACTCAACCCCAGATGTTTTAGTTGCACAAGCACGTCTACAACAAGCTCAGTTGGACTTAGAACGTACACAAATTAAAGCACCTTTTGATGGTGTGGTGACACGTCGTAATATTCAAGTTGGGCAACGCATTGCACCGGGAACGTCATTAATGATGGTGGTGCCAGTCTCTCAGTTATATGTCGATGCCAACTTTAAAGAAAGCCAATTGGCAGGGGTGCAAGCGGGTCAAAAAGTTGAACTGACATCTGATCTGTATGGTGACAAAGTTAAATTTAATGGCATAGTCACTGGTTTTTCTGGTGGCACAGGTTCAGCATTTGCCTTGATTCCAGCACAAAATGCCACAGGAAACTGGATTAAAGTGGTTCAGCGTTTACCTGTGAGGATACGTTTAGATCCAAAAGAGTTGGCAGAACACCCACTCCGTGTGGGGCTGTCTATGGAAGCGACGATTGACCTGAAATCGAAGTAATTGCCTATGAATCAGCAAATGCAAATGACTGACCTAAAAGGTGGTCGTCTGATTATCGCTGCCTTGGTCTTGGCATTGGCGAACTTTATGGTTGTGCTCGACATGACCATTGCCAATGTATCAGTGCCGCATATCACCGGTAGTCTTGCAGTGTCAGCATCCCAAGGGACATGGGTCATTACCTCCTATGCTGTGGCAGAAGCGATTTGTGTGCCATTGACCGGTTGGCTCGCTGGACGCTTTGGTTCTGTACGGGTTTTTGTGATCAGCCTGTTTGGCTTTACAGTATTTTCGATACTGTGTGGTTTGTCGACCAGTTTAGAAATGTTGGTGTTTTGCCGAATTGGGCAAGGTTTGTTTGGTGGTCCGATTATGCCACTGAGCCAAACGTTGTTAATGCGCATTTTCCCTCCTGAAAAGCAATCCCAAGCCATGGGGATGTGGGCGATGACTACCGTCGTTGGTCCTATTTTAGGTCCAATTTTGGGTGGTACGATCAGTGATAATTTATCTTGGCATTGGATTTTCTTTATCAATATTCCTGTCGGGATCGGTTGTGCAATCGCAGCGATGCGCTTACTGAAAACGGCTGAAACTCCAACACAGAAATTGAAAATTGACCGCGGTGGTTTACTGCTGTTGGTGTTGTGGATCGGTGCCTTGCAATTGATGTTGGACTTGGGTCATGAACGAGATTGGTTTAATCATCCATTTATCGTGGTACTGGCACTGACGGCATTTGTCGGGTTGATCGTTTTTACGATTTGGGAGCTGACTGAGCGGCATCCTGTGGTGAATATACTGCTGTTTAAGTACCGAAGCTTTACCATTTCGGTCTTGGCTTTGGCCTTTGGTTTTGGTGCCTTCTTCGGGAGTATTGTCCTGATTCCGCAGTGGTTACAGATCAACTTGGGCTATACCGCAACGTGGGCAGGCTATCTCACTGCAACGATGGGCGTCGGTAGTCTGACCATGTCGCCAATTGTTGCGAAGCTTGCAACCAAGTACGATCAACGTGCTTTGGCGAGTTTTGGTTTAAGTATCTTGGGCGGTGTAACCCTTATGCGCGCCTTTTGGACTACGGATGCAGACTTTATGGCTTTGGCTTTGCCGCAAATATTACAAGGTTTTGCCGTTCCATTTTTCTTTATTCCTTTGTCCAATATGGCCTTGGCATCGGTACTGCCACAAGACATGGCATCTGCGGCAGGTTTGATGAACTTCTTAAGAACCATGGCTGGGGCTATTGGCGCATCGATTGCTGTTACCATTTGGGATGATCAAACCAAAGTCGCACGCAGTGAAATGGTCAGTAATTTACATGCTACTGAGGTACAAAATACCTTGGTGAATCATGGAATGAGTTCAGAAGCCGCATTGGGTTACATCTCCAGTTTGGTGGATAAAGAAGCCTTAACGCTTTCAGCCAATCATGTGTTTTTAGTACTGGCGGGTGTCTTTATATTCGCTGCACTGATCATTTGGCTCTGCCCACGGCCTAAAGCAGGTGTGGGTGGTGGTCATGCACACTAAATAACATCAAGCATAAAAAAACCGCTCATTCGAGCGGTTTTTTATTGCATACGGCGTTGATTGAAAAAAATCAAAGATCCGAGCGCGCCCGTTTGAGTGCAGATTGCCACTGAGCCAAATGAAATTCACGTTGATCGGCATTCATTTTTGGTTCAAAAGCACGTTCTAATTGCCATGAAGCGGCAATTTCATCAAGATTTGAAAACACACCCGCTTTGAGTCCAGCCATCGCGGCAGCACCCCATGCAGTTGATTCTAAAAGTTTAGGACGCAGTACAGGCACATTTAAGATATCGGCCTGAAATTGCATCAGCATATCATTGCTACTGGCACCGCCATCGACCCGGAGTTCTTTAAGTGGACTAGACAGGTCTGACTGCATGGCGGTCAATACATCCGACACTTGAAAGGCAATGGCCTCTAAGGCGGCACGAGCTATGTGGGATTTATTTGTACCACGTGACATTCCACAGAGGAGGGCACGGGCATCACTATCCCAATGCGGAGCGCCTAGCCCAGTAAAGGCAGGAACCAAAACCACGCCATCGGTATGCTCCACTTGGCACGCGAGTTTTTCAACATCACTGCTTTTTTGAATAATCCCTAAACCGTCTCTTAGCCATTGCACAATGGCACCCGCCATAAAGACACTGCCTTCGAGTGCATAATGGGTTTGGTTTTGTGCTTTCCACGCCAATGTCGAGAGTAGTTTATTTTGACTATATTGAACTTCAGTGCCGGTATTAAACAACATGAAACAGCCTGTACCGTAGGTATTTTTGGCTGTACCGGCTTCAAAACAAGATTGACCAAATAGCGCAGATTGTTGATCACCTAAAATGCCGGTAATGGGAATGTTTGCGCCAAGTAAACCTGTAGCGGTATCTGCAATATATTCATCTGAACTGATGATTTTAGGAAGGACCGAAAGGGGAATATCAAATAATTCTAAGAGTTCTTCATCCCAAGCTTGTTGCTGCAAGTTCATTAGCATGGTTCGTGAGGCATTGCTGGCTTCAATCACATGCTCTGCACCTTGTGTCAGGTTCCACACCAACCAACTGTCAATCGTGCCGAAAGCCACATGACCTTGCTCTGCGAGTTCACGTAGACCTTGGGTGTGTTCTAATAACCAGACCAATTTCCCAGCACTAAAATAGGGGTCGATACGTAAACCGGTCTTTTTGTGAATGAGGTCATTGAGGTTTTGTTGAGTTAGTTGCCCACACCACTCGGTTGCACGGCGGTCTTGCCAGACAATTGCAGGAGCGAGCGGTTGACCTGTGCGTTTATCCCAAACCACAGTGGTTTCACGCTGATTGGTCAGGCCAATGGCTTTAATGTCTTTGGCGAGGATACGGGCAGAAGCGAGCGCTTGCTGTACGACGGCAATTTGGGTACTCCAAATTTCCTGAGCATCTTGCTCCACCCAACCCGAATGTGGGGTTTGAATATGGGTTTCCCGTTGAGCTGTAGCTTGAACTTGTCCATGTTCGTTAAAAATGATCGCACGACTTGAAGTCGTTCCTTGATCGAGTGCCAATAAATAGCTCATATATTTTTCTTTTGCGGTCTTGAAAAATAAAATATTAACGCAATTATGTAATTAAGCGCAGATCAATGTGTAATTGTTTCGAAATTGCATCGCAATTTTTTGCAGTTATGCTATGATGACGCTACTTTGGGGATGTTTCTGGCTTCGACGCTGGTGATGAAACTCATAGATGCATGTCGAGAGCGCATTTTCTCTCGTAAATCAAATTTGCATATTTTAGTCGCAAACGACGAAACTTACGCTCTAGCTGCCTAAGGGCAGCTTGTCCGCATCCCTGAATACTTGTGGTTAGGGGTCCCGACTGAAGCGAACGCACACAAGTCCGTATAAGATCAAGCCTTGGGGTCTTATACTAAATCTTAAAGGATCGCGATTTGTACCCTGTTCGTCGGGTCACAAAGAGCTAAATCAATAGACGATATCTAAGCATGTAGTATTCTCGAGCGTAGTGCTGGCGGACGCGGGTTCAACTCCCGCCATCTCCACCAAAATTCAAATCCATATAGTCTCATGTGGTCTTTAAAGGTATGAAAATTAATAACTTTCATGCCTTTTTTGTTTCTTAATATTCCTTTAAGTCTCTTAAAGTCTCATGCATTGTGTTGGTATAAGTGTTGGTATAAAACTATTTCCAAGTTAATTTTTGGAATAGATAAAAGTGTTAAAAGCTCAACAAATTAAAGATGCCAAGCACTCAGGAGTCGGCAAAGCTCCACTCAAGTTGAGTGATGGAAATGGTCTTCAACTTCATGTTTTTGCCAATGGAAGAAAAACATGGATCTATTCTTATCGTTATAACGGGAAACAAAAAAATATTACTTTGGGCAAGTATCCTCAAGTGACTGCAATTGTTGCTCGAAGCAACGCAGCTAATTTAAAAAAGCAATTAGAGGAGAATCCTGATCAGGATCCTTCGATAGGCAGTACAAAGAATAAGAAAGTAGAGTTAGATAATTCTAAATTATTCAGAGTCATTACTGAAAAGTGGTTTATGTCTAAAAAAGACTCTCATGCTTCTACGACATATAACAGAAATTTAGGAGCAATTAGAAAGCATATTTTTCCAATGCTAGGTGATAAATCAATCGATGATATTACTCAAGATGAAATTTTAGATATAGCAACCAAAATGCAAGCTAACGGTACAATTGAGATGTGAACCGTACCGGGTTTGTCGGAGACTCAGTATTCTGAGAGAATGTTCCGATGACCAAATTAAAATATACCCCTGAAATCAGAGAAAGAGCGGTTCAATTATTGATTGAATCTGAAAAAGACTATCC
>NZ_VPAM01000004.1:0-191469 GCF_013419215.1 Acinetobacter sp. YH12096
ATTGAATTTATTATTTCAGATGGAACTTCACATGATATTAAGGTTGCACCTGATCTTGTATCAAAATTAGATTTAACAGAGTCAGAAATGCTATGTGCAGATAAAGGCTATGATTCAGAAAGTTTCAGAAAGAAAATTAGAGAAAGTAATACGAAAGCAAACATTCCTCGAAGATCAAATGCCAAATCTAGCAATGATGATATGGACTGGTATATGTATAAAATCAGACATTTAGTTGAAAATGCATTTTGTAGATTAAAACAATTTAGAGGAATTGCCACAAGATACGATAAGCTAAAACGTAACTATCAAAGCGCTGTTGCTTTAGCTTGTATATTTATATGGTTGCCTCTTTAGCTCAATTTATCGGCTGTAAATGTCAACACACCCTAATTTAAGTAAATAAAAGCCCCTCATTGAGGGGCTTTTTTTAATCTGTCAGAGCTGCTTTTAGATTACAACCATATTGCATGGTTTCTTGTGCATGCTTGTATGTGGTATAGCGGTTGATAATAAAATCATAAAATTGGTCTGCATTTGCAAACACCTGACTCAAATCTTCATTTGCAGCACTCGGTAGTTTAACGTCTTTCACCAAGGCTAAGTTCACATGTCCGAGATGATACATTTCAGCAAAATAATGATTCATTACTTCGCAATAGGCAATTTTGGAGCTTTTTAAAGCGGTATTGGCAACAAAATGCTGATTTAAAGTTTTTAAGTTCTGAACATCTAAAGCGGATTGATCTGAAAAAGCCATACTTTCTACTTTTTTTAGTTGGCTAAAATCTGTTGCTAGAGTTTGGTTTAATTGTTCAAAGCGTAGTTGTAATCCAGCAGTATCGGCAACTTGATAACTTTGC
This sequence comes from Acinetobacter sp. YH12096, assembly GCF_013419215.1. Taxonomy (NCBI): domain Bacteria; kingdom Pseudomonadati; phylum Pseudomonadota; class Gammaproteobacteria; order Moraxellales; family Moraxellaceae; genus Acinetobacter; species Acinetobacter sp. YH12096. The sequence continues at coordinate 864 of NZ_VPAM01000004.1, forward strand.
GGATTGAATGTTTTCTTTTCTTGTTCATTTGCAGAACACGCCGTGAGCGTCATTGCCGTCAGAACGGTCGTAACAAGAAATAATTTCATCAAGGTCTCACTTAAACAATCAAAAGCGCAATCATTATGCCCGAAAATTGCCAGATGATTCGCACCTAAATCGCTTTTTCATTCATATAACGCCAATAACGACGTGGCACATACTGCACATGTAATTTCATATTACGTCGGGCTTCAATATTGACACTTCTAAAATAATCTTTCCAAAGCTGATCATATAAAACTTCATCATCATCCAGTTCGATATTAAAGGATTGACTATGGCCGGACTGTATTTGCCCATCTATAGTTGAGGCATCCATATCCACTTGATGCACCTGTTTTAAGTCATAGTAAATGCCATAGTTGCGTATTTCATCGTAAATCAACCAACGCTGATCTTGATAGCGTGCCTTAAAATGCCGCTCGATCAAAGGCAATACATTAAAATCAGGTGAGACTAAACTGATAAACAAGCCATCCTGACATTTTTTAAAACGCACAAAAGCTTCCATTCGGTGCTTTTCACGCCCCACTTGCTTCGCCCACTGACTCATCCCTAATACATCAGCATGACCATAGTTTTTAGACACATCACGCTGTTGCTGGAACACATAAATCGCAAAATTAAAACAATGTTGAAAAGCCTGCTGCTGCTCGGATAAAAATGCATAATAAAACTGCTTCAACGCACGATCAGATGCTTTGAGTTTTAAACCTTGCCATACTCGCTGTGCTTGTTCATCGTGACTAGCCACATCAATGACATCGGCGAAAAGACCCGCCTGTACTTGCCCATCCGTACAAATCTGTACATCAAATTGCTTAAATTGAAAGGCCCGAAAAATACAGCTTAGCAATCCTGTCATCGTGCCATCAAAGACATAAATACTCACGACTGTATCCTAAAATCCTAAGTTCAATTGAGGTGAAATCTGCTGAGTATATTTCGACTGACCACTTTGCAAGATCTGCTGACGTATTTGATGTGGCTGTTGATCTCGAATAAATTTGGGAGAATCTTCACAGCGTATAAAATGTTGTGCTCTGTTGTAGGAAATACCCATACGTTTTAATTGGTCGATATGGATTTTCCCAAAACGTCGTGCTTGAACAATTTTTTTAGCAGAACGTACACCAATACCCGGCACTCGCAAGATCATCTGATATTCTGCACGGCTGATATCCACGGGAAATTGCTCTGGATGACGCAGTGCCCACGCTAATTTTGGATCAATATCCAATTCTAAATTTGGATGCTCTTCATCGACCAACTCTGTCGCTTCAAACCCATAAAAACGCATCAACCAATCACTTTGATACAGCCGATTTTCTCGTAATAAAGGTGGCGCAGACCCCACAGCTGGCAGCGCACGCTCCTCTTCATTAATTGGAATATAACCCGAGTAATACACACGCTTGAGCTTAAACTCTTTGTAATGACGGTCTGCCATCAGTATGACATCACGGTCAGACTCTTGATGTGCGCCCACCACCATTTGCGTCGTTTGTCCTGCGGGTACAAATTTAGGAACTGTGCGTATTATTTTTCGTTCATCTTTGAATTGAATCAAACGATCTCGCACGATACCTAAGTCTTTTTGGACTTCAACATGACTTTTTTCAGGTGCAAATTTTTTTAAACCATCTTCTGTCGGCATTTCCAAATTAATGCTCATACGGTCGACATATAAACCTGCTTCGGTAATGATTTCCTGAGATGCCCCAGGAATGGTCTTCAGATGAATATAACCATTAAAATTTTCTTCTAAACGCAGCTTTTTTACCACCTGCAACATACGTTCCATGGTGTAATCCGCCGATTTAAAAATCCCCGAACTTAAAAATAGCCCCTCAATATAGTTCCGACGATAAAAATTCATAGTCAAATCGACCACTTCCTGTACCGTAAATGCTGCGCGCTTTACGTCGTTACTTCGACGGGACACACAATATGCGCAGTCAAAAATACAGACATTGGAAAATAGAATTTTTAATAACGAAACGCAGCGACCATCTTCAGTATAGCTATGGCAAATGCCATTTCCAGTATTACCCAGACCTTTGTCTTTATTTTGGCGCTTACTACCACTCGAAGAACATGAGACATCATATTTGGCAGCATCGGCTAAAATTTGCAGTTTTTCACGGATACGTTCAGACATGGGAGAATTATAAAATTTAAAGTGAACACAGCATTATTTTAAAAGGATCCACCTCAAAAGTCGGGTCATACATCATTACTACGACACGAGGTGTCGCTTAATTTCAAGTACAACTTTCGTTTAAGAATAAGACCATTTTGATAAGAAATAACGAATATTATTTGCTTAATTTCACTCGCTTGGGCAAAGTATTTAGAGTGATTGGAGTATGCACATGACTTTATTAGAAAACCTTGGCATCAAACACCCTATATTTCTTGCCCCAATGGCAGGTGTTTCTACACCTGAACTTGCTGCAGAAGTGTCAAATCAAGGTGGACTTGGTTCACTGGGTTTAGGTGCAAGCAGTGTTGAGAATGCACGTCAACAAATATTACAAACTCAAGAACTCACTGAACAACCTTTTCAGGTCAATTTTTTTTGTCATGACACAGTAGAACTCGATGAACAAGTTGCTGCCAAATGGATCATGCAATTTAAATCACGCTTTGCTCAATATAATGCAGAAGCTCCAGAAGCACTGAACTGTATTTATCCAAGCTTTAAAGATAATGACCATTTTCTAAACCTCTTACTGGAAACGCGCCCCAAAGCGGTGAGTTTTCATTTTGGCATTCCGCACCCACATCAAATTCAGGCCTTAAAACAAGCGGGTATTTTGACTCTAGTTTCTGCAACCAATTTAGCAGAAGCTAAACTGATTGAAGCTGCGGGTATTGATATCGTGATTGCTCAAGGTATTGAAGCTGGTGGTCACCGTGGCATTTTCAATGAAAACTTCGATAGCAGCGTTAAGACACGTGACTTAGTTCAGCTCTTGAAACGCCATATTCAATGCCCCGTTGTTGCAGCTGGTGGCATTATGAATGGACATCAGGCCTATCAAATTATGGAGTTGGGTGCAGATGCTGTTCAACTGGGCACTGCTTTTGTGCAATGCAAAACATCAAATGCAAATGAGGCTTATCGCAAAGCACTATTTGATGCGCCCATCACGCAGATTACATCAAGTATTTCAGGCCGGCCTGCACGTGGCATTATCAATAACTGGCACACAGATATTGATACGCCGACTCGCCCAACCGTTCCGGCTTACCCATATAGCTATGATTTAGGCAAACAATTACATGCAGCAGCCAGCAAGCATGGCGTACATGAATATGGTGCATTTTGGGCGGGAACCAATGTCTCTCAAATACGTGAATTGGAAGCACCCGACTTGATCAATCAATTGGTTTTAGAAATGCGCTTTAACTAAGACCTCGCTCAACGGGTCATTCAAACATGAATGCCTAATAAAAAGCCCTCAACATTGAGGGCTTTTTATGTGCAATTTAGGCTGTCATCGATGCACAATTTAAATATTTGTTTTAGATCATTTGAATAAAGTTAGTTAAATCTATTTCAAATAAATCTAACTAGCTTAAATCGACTTACTTTGTATCACATTGCACAGATCTATTTCGTTTGACTTTAAGTTACTTGGTTTCAAGCAAATTGACCTGATCAACTTGAACATCACTCATGATCTGACCATGATCGAGTAAGTGATTAAAATAGTTCTCGACGACTTTATATTGATCTGCTGTAGATTCAACTTTATACATATTTTGGCGGAACTCATTACTAGAGCGTAAACCTTTGGTATACCAAGCAATATGTTTACGTGAAATTCGACAACCTGAATATTCACCATAAAAACCATATAACTCAGATAAATGTCCAAGCAATACGTCACGAACTTCCATAATACTTGGCGCAGCCATATGTTCACCTGTCGTCAGGTAATGTCCAATTTCACGGAATATCCATGGGCGACCTTGAGCTGCGCGACCAATCATGACTGCATCGGCACCAGTATAATCCAATACATATTTAGCTTTTTCAGGTGTATCAATATCACCATTGGCAATCACAGGAATATTGATCAACGATTTCACATCTTTAATTAAGCTATAACGCGCCGTATTCAGATACATATCTTCACGTGTACGACCATGAAGTGCCAATGCAGCAATGCCAGCTTCTTCGGCACGTTTCGCAACGCGCATAATGTTTTCATGACCATTTAGATAGCCCAAGCGGGTTTTTAAAGTCACGGGTACATCAACTGCATCAACCACAGCATCTAAAATGCGAGCCACTAAGTCTTCATCTTTAAGTAGTGCAGAACCTGCCAACTTATTACAGACTTTCTTCGCCGGACATCCCATATTAATGTCGACAATTTGCGCACCATTTGCCACTTGATAGCGAGCGGCTTCAGCCAGTTCAGCTGGATCTGACCCTGCAATTTGGGCAGAAATAGGCGCTATTTCACCATCAAAATTGGCACGATAAAGACTCTTTTTACTCATGCGTAGTGTCTTATCTGCCGTCATCATTTCACTGACAGCATGACCTGCGCCAAAATATTTGCAAAGTGTACGAAATGGGCGATCTGTAACCCCTGCCATAGGTGCCACCCACAGTTTTCTCTCGATGGGACGATCGAATAATTCTTGAATGACAGGATGTTGACTCAATGTTTTAACCTCTAGCTATATTTAGCAAATGATGCCTGAACCAGATTCGAAATCTTCGAAGCCACATTCAACAATGCTAAATTCAAATCTATGTTCGCAAAATCAGTTGAGCGTAAAAACGTTTCATGGCAATGATTATGCAATTGAATGATGACAATGAATATCAACATCGTTCAACGATTGAATTGAGGAATTTGAAGCTTCGGAATTGGACGGAAAATTTGCAATGCGATAGTTTAGTAATTCCAAACAAAAATTTCTACGCTTTTACTTAAGAGTCGTTGAAACTTATGCATCAGCCATGTAGTTAACACACTATCGATTCAACATCAGACTTTCAGCAGATATGCCTGTACAGGTGTTACTATAGAGGGATACTGCTAAAATCATTGAAAACTTAAATCTATAAATTCACATCAGTGAGTTAAACTTTATGAAAAAATTGAAAATTCTCTCTTTTATATTTTTCGCTACTTTTCTGACTGCCTGCCAACAACCGAATGACGAGGTGGCTGCAGCTGAAAGCCAAAACGCTGATTTAACAACGGAACAAGCGACTCAACAATTTGAGCAGTCAGATGCGCAAATCAGTCAATACCTTGATGTTTTAGATGCTCCAAGCACATCAATCAAGGAAAAAACCCAAGTCTTATGTCATGACTACCCTCATGAATATAAAACTAACTACATGCCTGCCATGCTCAAACTCGCAGCCAAAGACTATACTCAAGATAAAATGTTAAATGATTTGAAGATCGCACAGGACTATTACAAAGAAAAACTCAAAATTGCATGCCCTGCTGAATAACCTCCGTTTCATCATGGCGTCATAATTGTGCGATAAATTGTTATTAAGCGAAAAGTGTGTAAGTTTCGCTGTAATAACAACGTAAAATACACTTCCCGATTTATTCGGGTTTTTCTTTTTTTAAAGTCTTTAAAATATTAAACGATATTTGAATGACACATATTATTTTGTAATGGATTTCAAACTATTGATTTATTTTGATAAGTTTTTCGCAAATGTTCACAATCTAGACACATAACAACTCATTTTAATTACACTTTTATCATGATTAATACATTAAGTTGTTTTTTTCAAAAAAATAGACTGAAGATTGAATCATGAAAACTTTAAACAAAGTACTTTTCGCTACACTTATCTCTGCTGCTGCTGCAACTACATTTGCTGCTGAAGAACAAAAAGTTGAAGCTGCTGCATCTGAAGCTCAAACAACTGAAGTTGCTCAAGATGCAACTGAAGCGGCTCCTGCTTCTGAAGCTGTTGCAAAATAATTGAGCAAAAATTTAAAAGCCCACAGATTGTGGGTTTTTAAATTCACAGACATTTTAGATCTGTCGCAGCTTTCAATGAATTTGATTTCAATTATTTAAAATATAAACGTTGAATTTGACGTGCCCGCCGGTTTAAACCCAATACTTTTTTTCTTTGTAAAATGTCTTCTTCACTAAATCCCAAGTGCTGGATTAATTCAGACATAGCTAAATCTGCATGTTCGATCAACATGGCATCTTGTTCAGTTGACCAAATCACGTTTGATACCTTTAATTTGTGCTGGCGTTTTAAATTTCTCATTTGCACAGTATAAAATACTTTAGACACATCAACAAAAAGCCCACCCGATGTGAGCTTTTTGCACAGACTGAGTATTCATCATCTATTGGATTGAAATATAGATTTACTGAACGATGATGTTAAAGATTTTCATCCTTCGTGATCATCACTGAGGTTAAAATTGGAACGGCAAAACAAGGTAGTAAGAGTAAGATCCAATATTCCACCATCGGTTTAGCCACAACAAAGTTTATAACGATTGCCCCCAATACCATAACTAACGCGATCAAACCCAAGAAACGACTGAAAAATTTAGCTGGCATAATAATTCCCTTAAAAAATTATGGATTTCAGCTAGTATATACCTTCATTTTTATAATCTGTTGAAAATGATATTGGAATATTCATCTATTTAGCTCAAAAAACATTCTTTTTCCAATCATCCTGACAGAACTGCTTGTTTTTACACGCGTAGATCTCCATAAATAGATTGACAGTCCCCTATGAGGCATATACATATTTATTCATTACTTATGTATTTTGCATAGTATACTGCTCCTGCTTTGTCGCCCCCATATGGCTGAGTTTATTGGAAAATATGAACAAAACTTTTTCGACCACATTATGCTTTAAATCCCTTTCTGTACTGGCTTTATCCATTGGCTTGGCTGCCTGTGGTAATGGTTCATGGTGGAGCAAAGATGAACCCACTATGGAAGCAGAACAGATTAAAAAAGCCATTCCACCTCGCGTGAATGAACGTCTTTCATGGGCCAATGATATCTATGACATTAGTGATCAGCTCGGTATTCCGACCACGAAAGAAAATGTCTGTACGATTGTTGCTGTGGTCGATCAAGAGTCCAATTTTGTTGCTGACCCACATGTGCCGGGACTCGGTGAAAAAGCCGTTAAAGAAGTTCAAGATCGTCTTGAAGAAAAGTTTAAAGATAAATTGGGTGATGGCATCGGTGGTACAGTCGCTGGCTATTTCCAAGATGTGTTAAAAAATCAGCCAAGTCCAGAAGATAACTATCTGAGCCAAATGCGCCGTGTTCAAACTGAACGTGAACTAGACGAGTTATATCGTGAAATTTTTGACTATATGTCTAAACATTATCACGTGAGTGCTTTGACGGGCGCAGCGAAACTGGTTGGACAAGATATTGGTGAAAAGCTCAACCCCATTACCACTTTGGGTTCCATGCAAGTTCATATAGGCTATGCCAAAGACCACAAACGCCAAGGTGGAAATATTGCTGCTCTACGTACTGACATGTATAGCCAATATGGCGGTTTGTATTACGGCATCCACCGTTTAATGATGTATCCAGCTGAATATGACAAACCGATTTATCGTTTTGCAGATTATAACTCGGGTCGTTATTCGAGTCGTAATGCGGCATTCCAAAGCATGTTGAATGACTTAACCCCTGCTGAGCTCGGCTTAGATGGTGACCTCTTACTTTATAATAAAGATGGTTCTCCACGTTCAGCAAAAAGCCAGTCTGAAACTGCGCTGATTGCCGTTTTTGCAGAAAACAATGTAATTGCAACTCCACGTCAAATTCGTTCAGATCTTAAAAAAGAAAAAGATCAGGACTTCGAAGATACTTTGACGTATAAAGCGGTCAAAAAGTTGTACCAAGAAAAGACTGGTAAAGAACCGTTTTATGCCATGATGCCTGAAGTCGTAATTTCTGGGCCGAAATTAAGCCGTGATTACAATACCAATTGGTTTGCCACACGAGTCGATGGACGTTATCAAACATGCATGCGCCGCATCAAAAACCTAAAACTTTAGCCTTATTTGATTTTGACGGAACCCTGTGTAACAAAGACAGTTTTACAGGGTTCATCTTCTATTCCCTGCCTAAAAGGCATATCGTGCGCCAAGGGATTAAAATTCTCCCTTGGATTCAAGGCTATTATCTCAAGCTATATCCTGCACATGCAATGCGTCCTCGCCTGTATGCCGCAATGTTTAGCCAAGCCAACCATGAGCAGGTTTTAAATCAAGCAGCGCAATATGCTGAACATTTGATGGCAGAACTCAATCCTTCACTGTATGAACAATTACAGCAACACCAAAAACGCGGTCATGAAGTCGTATTGGTTTCTGCCTCAGTCGATTTATATCTTAAACCTGTGGCCGAAAAGCTCGGGGTCAAACTGATTTGTACCGAAACAGCAGCCAATGACCAAATACTGACTGGTTTGTATGAAACCTTAGACTGTAGTGGTGAGCAAAAGAAAATTCGAGTTTTGGAGCAATTTAACCTTCAAGACTATGAGCAGGTATATGCCTATGGAAATAGCGATGAAGACCTCGCTATGTTTGAATTGGCCACCCACCATTTCATGAATGGACAGGATAAGTGCCTACCTGAACTCGACTAAAGTCGAGTGATTTAGTTTGGTTTATTAATCAAAGTTAACAATCACAAACTTAAATTTAAGTCGCTCTAATATATGATTAAATTTTGAAAATTCTGCTTTTATTTTGACTTTATAGTGTGCTATTTTTCTCATTAATTAGAAATAATGCGGTCAAATATTAAAAGCGGGAAAAGAATATGAATCAATTCAATCCACCGAAATATGTCAAAGGCCTCCATATTAAATTTGGCGAAAATCCATTTGTACTCCTTGCTCAATTTGCCTTCTCAGCCACTCGCCAGATGTGGACGAAAGAAGAAATTGAATTGGTCATTCGTATGGCTAAAAAAGGAAATTATATGAATTTGATTAAGATCCTCAAATTACATATCAAAAAGTAAAATAGATATTTCCCCAAAGTTAATATAAAAAAGCCATGCAATTGCATGGCTTTTTTTCCCGTAAATTTAGTGTAGCGTTTATTACTTTTTAAATGGAAATGCATATTTCACAATACGTTTTAGTACACTGCCGTACTGTTTCACTAAGCTTGCGTTGTTATAGTTCAAACCATATTTTTCACATACGGCCTGTACTTTTGGCGCCATTTTACGATAACGACGCGCAGGAACATCAGGGTATAAATGGTGTTCGATCTGATGGCTTAAATGCCCTGTCAAAATGTGAAATGCTTCTGAACCAGTAAGGTTTGAAGAACCACGGATTTGACGCATGTACCAATGTCCACGGCTTTCATTTTCAAGTACTTTTTTCGGGAAAACTTCAACATCTTTGGTGAAGTGACCACAGAAAATAATACTAAACGTCCAAATATTACGAAGACCATTCGCAACGAGGTTCCCTGTGAGCACAGGTAATGCTGCAGGCCCTGCAATAAGCGGGAAGAACACATAGTCTTTAAATAATTGCTTGCCGATTTTGGCTTGCATTGGTTTCCATTCTTCTTTGGTTTGCTGTTTTGTTTTACGACCTTTGAAGTATTTACCCAATTCAAGGTTTTGAATGGCAACACCCCATTGGAACAATAAGCAAAATGGAATACTATAAATCGGTTGTAATAAATAGCCCGGCTTCCAACGCTGTTCTGGGAACAAACGAACGAGACCATAACCAATGTCATCATCCATGCCTTTAATATTGGTATAGGTATGATGTTTAAAATTATGTGTTTGGCGCCAGTTATCTGCTGTCCCCACGATATCCCATTCATAGGTCTGACCATTGAATTTAGGGTCATTCATCCAGTCATATTGACCGTGCATGACATTATGACCCAATTCCATGTTTTCCATGATTTTGGCAAAACCTAAAAGACCTGTACCCAAAATCCACGCTGGCGGAAACCAGCCTGCAAACAATAAAGCACGACCCGCCATAGATGAATAACGAACTGTCGAATACACTCGGCGAATGTATTTCGCGTCTTTTTCACCTAAGTCATCTAAAACTTCTTGCTTAATGGCATCAAGCTCACGCGCAAGTTCGTCTAATTGCGATTGGGTTAACTCACGGTTTTTTGGATTTTTAAAATATTCAATTTTTACAGGCATGTTCATATTTTTTCTACCTTATAAATCAATAACAAGATCTGACTGTGCTGAGTTCACACAAATTTTGAGTAAATTACCCGGCTCTGTATTTTGGCTACCATTGACCATATTTTTAGTCGAACCTTCAACTTTGTTGCAGGCACATTTATTACAAATGCCCATACGGCAACCGTAATTTGGTTTGATATTTTGCTGTTCAAGACTGGCTAGAATTGATTGGCCTTTTGGAATACTGACGGTTTTATTGGATTGTGTAAGCGTGACATTCACAAAGCCAATGTCATCCGTTGCAACTGGACTCATGCTAAATGCTTCACTCATAAAGCACTGTGCATGATCAAATAACGCTTCGGCCTGAGTGACGAAACCCGATGGACCACATGCAAACACAGTACTGTGCTCAATGTTGTCAAATTGAGCAGCGTGAGAGGCATTTAATCGTGGATCGGGAACATCTTCTTGGGTAAAGAAAATTTGAAATTTAAAGTTTGGATATTGATTTACCAAAGCTTCGAAGCGTAATTTGAATGCAGCATCATCGTGATACTTAACCCAATACATTAACTGAATTGGTTGCTCCGCAATTTGCTTGGTTTTGCTCATCGCTTTCAACAAACTCAACATTGGCGTAATACCACTACCCGCAGCCAATAGTAGCAAGGGTGTAGAATTTGACACCAAAGTCATATCACCAAAAGGCTGACCAAATTCTAAGATATCGCCCACTTGCGCTTGTTCTACCAGCCAAGTACTCACAATACCCGTATTCACTTTTTTTACGCTAAGCAATACGTGTTGATCATCTAACTGAGTCAAACTATAAGTACGTTCGTAACGGATCCCATTTACACGAGCAAAAACAGGATGATGCTGACCAGCTTCACCCATTTTAAACAAACGGTTCACCTGTATAGTTAGGCTGACCATCTCATTTGCTGCATTTTCTTTTTGTACAATTTTGCCGAGAGCCTGATTACCAGACCATAACGGATTAAATTTCTGCAACCAGAAATTTACCGCATTGACGTCTACAACACTGTCTTTGAGTGCGTTTAAAGGCTTTTTCGCTTTTTCGAGTACATGCATAATCAAATACAACTCATGGGAGGTTTTTAATTATTATACACATGTATATATATTTGTATATACGCTTGTACATTTAATCAACATTTCCACAAAAGCTATTAGCAGACGCTATAATATGTTAATGTTTTTAATCTATTAAAAAATATGACTCAGTCTGCACAGACGAATATGGTTAACATGTACCAGGAAGAATTACATTCTGAAGCTGAAACTCCACTTGCAGTTCGCACTGTAGGCCGTAAAGCAACGATTACCAAGGAAGAACTGTTTCAGGCAGCGCTTAATTTAATTGGTCCACAAAAAAGTATTTCATCACTGAGTTTGCGTGAAGTTGCACGTGAAGCTGGCATTGCTCCAAATAGTTTTTATCGTCACTTCAAAGATATTGATGAATTAGCCATTGAGTTGATTGATCGAGCTGGCGGTGTGTTACGTCAAATTTTGCATGAAGCACGCCTTCAGGCATCACGCCAAAGCAGTATTATTCGTAGTTCAGTTGAAGTATTTATTCAGCAGCTAGATGCCGATGAAGGCAACTTAAGCCTTTTACTTCGTGAAGGCTATACTGGTTCGCATTCCTATAAAAATGCAGTTGAGCGTCAACTTAACTATTTCCAACAAGAATTAAGAGAAGATTTAATCGTCCTAGAACGTTTAAATCAAAGCAAGTTGGCTCATCCTGACATCGTGGCACGTGGTATTACCCAATTGGTGTTTAACATGGGTGCGAAAGTCATTGATCTACCGACAGAACAACGCAAAGAAGTTGCCGAACAAACCATGATTATGATTCGTATGATATTGGAAGGTGCTCGCCATCTAGACGAAGCCCAAATTCGCTAAAAATTAACGGTGAGAAAAAAAGAAGACGTTCAGGTCTCCTTTTTTATGAGCAAAATATATTTTTCTAATGCTGTAAGTACTGCATGACGTGTAGCGCTGTCTGTTTCGGCTGCTCAAGTGGAAACATGTGCCCACCATCAACCACACTATAATCTATACCATAGGTTTTCTTCATTCCGTCAGGCAAACCTTGTTTATAAAAATGGCTGTCATTTGCGGTGATAAGGTGTACAGGCATTTGAGGGGCTTTCCGTGGGGTACGCCACCACCATGCAGGCACTGTACGGAAAATTTGTGCTTCGACGGCTTTTGGAATGCTGAGGGTCACGCCACCGCGTTTTTCATCAGCTTGAATGCCTTGTGCAAAGTAATCTTCAAAACACTGCGAATCAAAACTTTTAAATAAACGATTATTCCGCAGAGCCGTATAGGCTTCATCCAAATTTGACCAATGATCATTGCGCTTCAGTGTAATTGCTGCAGGCGTGATTTTATCGACAGTTTTGAGCTTTAATTTTTGCATGCCTTCAAAAATGGCGGACTTAGGACCGATTACAAAAGGTGGATCCATAATAATCAGTTGTGAAAACAAATCTGGACGTTTATAAGCCGCCATCAGGGTGACTAAAGAGCCAAAAGAATGCCCAAGCCCAATCACTTTTTGTTTTGGAAATTGGTGCTCGATATCTGCTATGACTTGATCGACCAAATATCGCCAATCTTTGGTGATCGGATAGCGCTCATCCATACCAATAAGCGGAATCACCTTCACATCAAATTGCGGTGCAAAGTAGGATAAAAACTTTCGATAACTTGCAGCAGGAATACCATTGGCATGGGTAAAATGGATCGCGCTTTTCATCTAAAACTCATCCAATCAACTGATGATGACCCATCATAAAGAGATCAATACGATTTAAACAGGACTCAATGAGTTTATCTAGATGACCTCAAAGTCAGTTTGCAGATTATTTTTGTGAACCGACCATTGATTGATTCGGTAAAAATGTTGCGCCACAAGTTGTTTTATCTCCAGCAACCACAACACCTCGCCCCTTTACCGTTGTACTTTGATCTGCCGCGATCGCAGCCACAGTCGAATTACATTTCGGGCAATAATGTTTCATGCCGTTTAAATGCACCGCAATACCATTAATCACAAATGAAGGTTCACATTCTGAAACCACACCACCGTGTGACGTTTTACTACCTAAAGTAATTAAGGATTTCATATTTTTATTTTCTTCTAACGAACTGCTGAAATTTGAAGCATTTTAACGGAACTGCCCTCAACTCGCCAGCATCGACGTATAAATTTAACCAAGCCAAAACTTTACTTAACTAAATCATCAAAACACGACATTAAGACAGTTCGTGATCAATCATTTAAGTATGATGCTATCGCTATATGTCCGAATACATTTAATAATTTCACTTTCATAATTCAATCGACACCAACAACGACAGTTTATGTCGCGATGCCGATTCTTTTACTAATCAAAGCATGTATATTGGGTCTAGCAATGAGCATGAAGCATAGCGCCCTATTTTACAATTTCAGTATTTAACTGAGCTTCGAATCAGAACAAGGTGTGTTTCTACACCATGATTAATTTTAGATCGTTCATAGATTGAACACATTATTCAAAACCATTTTTAGAAAATTTTAGATTCGATAAATAGCACCATTTCATTTTATAGCGCCGATAAATAAAGCATAACCATTCTATTTTCAGGAGGTTTTATGATTTTAATAAATGACTTTGATTTAACTCAACCGCAAAAAGTCATCGTGTTAGACCATACACTGGATGAAACAACCCTATTAACAGAAATACTGGCCTTGTGTAAGACCGCAGACCCAGAGCTGATCGTGGCGGCAAGCAAAGAAGCTGATTTAGTCTTACGTTTATTACCTGAAATACATGATTATTGCGGTGCCATTGCCTTAAAACAGCCGCTATGTAATGACATCAATTTTGATTTACTTACTGCTCATTATGCAACACGCAGCCAAGCAGAACGAAGTACGATCCAAATTCAGTTAGCAAAAAATCATCCGGACTATACAAAGCTCGATGGCATATTTTATATGTTGGATGAACATGAAGATTTTGATCAAGCTGTAGAATTGCTGAAGAATAGTTACTTTTTTTATGCCGATGTCGACAATTTAGATTAAAAATAAACAATACAAAACCTAGACTTAGCTTAAATCTGTCGTGATTAATTTTACAGTTATAATTTTAGCCATAAAAAAAAGCACCCTAAGGTGCTTTTTTAAGATTCTTAACTTATGGCTTAACCACTACCATAATTTGAATCGCTTCTGGTGTAACCGCTAGACCATCAAGCAGTGTTAAACCTTCTTTTTGCAGTTTTTGTAAACGTGCAATTTCGTCTTCACGAATACTTGGGTTGAACTGCTTCAAATAAGTTAAACGGTCAATTTCATATTGCCATTTGCTACCGTAGATTTCTTTGGCTTGTTGTTTAAAGCCCGGTAATGCACCACGAGCAATTTCAAGCGCTTGCGTATAACGCTGTTCAATGACATCACGACGCGCCTTAACCACTTGGCGGCAACTGTTGCCATCAAGATGATGTAAATAAGGACGTAAAATTTCAGGTGCAATTTTTTGCGATAAATCCTGACCTTTTTCGCTCAGTAATACACGAACCAACTGTTGTGGCAAACTTGACGGCAAATTCAATGCTTTCGGTGCAACGACATCGACTTTAAACCACACTTCCATTAACACAGAACCTTGCGGTAAAGCGGCCGATTTCAATACAGCAACGTTGGTACTACCAAAGCCTTGCGTATTAATCATTTCCATCACACTTTCAGTGAATGGATGCTCAAGTGTTAAATATTGAGCATCTTCACGGATCTGTGCTTGGTCACGATAGAACGTCGCCGTCATACCTTCTTCGTCCAAAGTCAGACCTTGAACTTGCATTTGATCCGTTGGCTTGATGATCACAGTACCGTTACTTTGCTCATCAAAATCAATGTTTGTAGACGCCATGAAGCGCTTCATAAACATTGGCAACGTAGTATTGTCGTCGTAGTCTTCAAGTGCAGTCACAATTTCTTGTGCCACGATTGGACGGCAAGAGTTGTACTCAAGTAAACGGTCACGACCTTCTTGAAGTTCAGCTTCAAGTGCTTCACGTTGTACACTCACCGCTTCGAGCAAATCTTCAAACTCTTGGCCTTTATCAGCCAACAAACAATCTTTCAGATTGACGATAAAGTTTTCTTGTAAGGTTTGCGCAGTCGGCGAGATATTACAGAAAATATTTAATGCTTCGTTATACCAACGGAACATACGCTCTTGAGCAGTACCAACCAGATAAGGCACATGAATTTGAATACGATTTTCTTGACCAATACGGTCTAAACGACCAATACGTTGTTCAAGTACATCTGGGTTTGCAGGCAAGTCAAATAAAACTAAGTCCGATGCAAACTGGAAGTTACGACCTTCAGAACCAATCTCTGAACATAGTAAAATTTGCGCACCGTATGACTCTTCAGCAAAGTAAGCTGCTGCTTGGTCACGCTCCAATAAGCTCATGCCTTCATGGAACATCGCTGTGCGAATACCCGCATGCAAACGAAGTACATTTTCTAAAGACTCAACCACTGGACCACTACGTGCAATCAATAACACTTTTTTGTGTTTCAGGTCTGTACGCAGACGTTCCATCAACCACATCACACGTGGGTCTGTTTCCATCCACGAGCCATCAAGCTGCGCTTCTTCAGGCCACATTTGTTCACGTAGCTTGCCATCTTTAGACCAGTTTTCTGGTGCAGGTAATGGCGCAGGCTGACAGTCACGCCCCGGGAAGCCTTGAATCGCTTCACGAGTATTACGGAATAAAATACGACCAGTACCATGACGGTCTAATAATTCGTGAATGGCACGGAAGCGTTGTTCTGGCTCGTCAGTAATTCGATGACCTAATAGACTTTCAATCGCTGCCAAATGCCCTTCTTCGAGCGGCAAATCAGACATCAGCACTTCAGCAATTTTAGCTGTTTGGTGATACTGCTCTTCTTCATCTAAGAAACGATCAAGCGAACTAAAACGTTGTGGATCAAGTAAACGTAAACGTGCAAAGTGACTTTCCACACCTAATTGTTCAGGCGTTGCGGTTAGTAACAAGACACCCGGCGTTTTTTCAGCAAGTTCTTCAACAAGGTCATAACGGTCATTGCCGCCTTCTTCTTCTGACCACATTAAATGATGGGCTTCATCGACCACGAGCAAATCAAAACCAGCTTCAAGCGCTTGTTCACGCAAGTCATCATGGTCGATCATCAAATCAACACTAGCAATAATGCATTGTTCAGTTAAGAATGGGTTGAGGTCTGGATCGTGTTCTTTAATCGAAGCTGTACGCGTCAAGTCAAATAATGAGAACTCAAGATTGAAACGACGACGCATTTCAATCATCCATTGATATTGCAATGAATCAGGTACTAAGACCAAGATACGTTCTGAACGACCCGTTTTGAGTTGCTGATGAATAATCAGACCAGCTTCAATCGTTTTACCCAAACCCACTTCGTCAGCAAGTAATACACGTGGAGCAAAACGTTTACCCACTTCATGCGCAATATACAGTTGGTGTGGAATGAGACCCACACGTGAACCCACTAAGCCACGTAAAGGGCTAGACTTCATATTGGCTTGAAGAAGCAGTGCTTCGATACGCAGGTCATACCATTCTTTATAGTCCACTTGGCTTGCAAGTAAACGATCTAGTGGTTTTGCTAACTGAATACTTGCACCAATACGTGTTTCATTCAGTGCTTTACGCTCTTCAGTACCATCGGCAAGTTTACGTACCGCGTTATAACGAACCACACCACCACGGTCTTCAAGCGATTCGACAATCCAAATTTGACCTTCTTGGTCTTGGACTTCGTCATTTACATTGAAAACAATACGAGATAAAGGCGCATTGTGACGGGCATAGACACGAGTTTCATCACTTTTTGGGAATAAAATGCTGACCGATCGCTCATCAACATCAATAAGAACACCTAAACCCAGTTCCGTTTCTGTATCTGATAACCAACGTTGACCAATAGCAAACTGCTGCAATTTTTCCACCTTTTTCTCAAGTTCGGTCTGAAAATATTATGCTCAAACTGTGAACGTTATTTGAGCAAAAATCTAGACCATAAAGCAATATATTTTGACATAAAGCCCACTAAATAGTGAGCAGAATTCTTAGGGATTTAAATGATTTTCCTAAAATGGTACAGGACAGTGAAATTCCACTGTTTGCTCTGTTTCAGGATGGTTAAAACTTAAACGCTCAGCATGTAAACATAAACGCGGCATCAGCTTCTGTTGCTCAGGTGTTGCATACAAAGTATCACCAACAATAGGATGACCTAAATATTGCATATGAACGCGAAGCTGATGTGATCGACCGGTAATAGGAGTTAAAACTACACGTGTTACGGCTTGCCCCTGAATCTCAAAATGTTCAGTGGCTTTCCAATGCGTAAGCGCAGGCTTATTGTGTGCAGGATCGGCAATATGCAGTGGCGGATGTTCTGGGTCATATATGACCGGTACATCGACAGTACCTTCACCTTCGAGCGTACCCGCAACCAATGCCTGATATGTTTTTGAAGTTTGACGTTCTTGGAACTGGCGTGAAATTCGATTTTGCCCTTGACGGGTTAATGCAAAAACCAAAATACCTGAGGTATCACGATCCAAACGATGGATGAGCAAGGTATTCGGTTCAATTTTTAATAATCGATTGATAACACAGTCTTGTAAATCTGCTGTTTTTCCCGGAACTGTGAGTAAACCTGCTGGTTTATGGATCACCATAAAGTCAGTATCACGATGTATCAGGTGTTCGGTTAGAAAATTACTCAAAGTTCAATCCAGTTCTGATCTCGAAAAACAAGGCGGCAATAATAAAAAGCTTAGCCAACAATTACAATGCACAAAGCTATATTTCCCGACGTATTTTCCGATTTAGAACAAAAATAATTCCAATTGGCTTTGTTTAATCTGTATTGAGCAATTTTTCTAGCAATGCTTTTAAACTTGCACCATCTAAAAAGTCTTCATAACGGATGTTTGCACCATTGGCACGCCACAACCCAATTAAGCTGACCATGGCAATGGAATCGAGCCCATAACTGCGTAAATCGATTAAGGGATCTATTTCCAATGCGTCCATATCTAACTGTTCTGCGATAGCCAATAATATGCCTTTGGCCGACAAGACGAATTCCGTTGGCGCTGACAGATTCCAAAGCCGCATCAAATTATAACTACTCATATGATGGATACCTTGGCCTGATATGGAGTCCACCCACAGAATATGCTGTTCCTGATTATTCAGCACAATTGCGTCATCAACAATACAGATTTGCTCTGTCACGCTGTATAGATGCGGCAAGATCTGTTTCAGCATAGGCGTGATTTGCCCTGCAAAGATGAGCTGCGGGTGTGTTGTTGCATATTCACCGAGCTGCTGCATGCCTTGAAGTAAATCATCACCATATAAATCGACAATTGGAATCTCTAAGGCTTTGGCTTTATTGGTCAGTTGGATCAAATTTTCCATCAGCTGCGTATCTTGTATGCCCTGCTGCATGCGTAAATTTTGTAAACCAACCAGCACCAATACCGACTGTGTTGATGACAGCTGCCATTTCGCTTGAGAAGGTGCAAATTGGATTTTTTTAGGCATTGGGTAAAGCATACGGGCTCGGTACAAAACTTATGTTAGAACAACTGTTATGTTACCGCAGAACCGAGTCTCAAAGTGGCTTTCATCTTATGATGATGTACTTGGAGGTGATTTCACTTGTTGGACAACTAAAACTGAAATTTGAAGTGAGCTGCAAATTAACTTTTGTGGTTGAAGCGCCCCATTTTCTTCAACACACCTTCTGAAAAATCACTTTTTCATGCCTGCTCGCCGATTTTTGCATGTAGTTTTTTTTAGATCAATTTGCAGTTCTATAAGAGCTTTTAATTGATCGAAAGCTTGCAATGAAGCTGCGATCAATTGATTTTCCCAGTCGATAATTTGGTTTTGATAAAATCAAATTCAGCACTTAATTCAACAAGTGTTTTTCCGCTTTAATCGCAGCAAATGCTCACTTAGCTTTAAAATCATTTGAATGATTTCTTCTTGGTCCATGTGCCATAAAATACTGATATATTGATGTTTACAACATCATTTAGGGAGACAAATATACTTATGTCAATTGTCCAAATTTCCTGATCCTTCTCTCAACAAATTTAATACTTTTTTGAGGCCAATTGTTTGAGCTACTGTTTGTGGAAACACACCTCTTTTATTTTTTAATAGCTCTACACCCGCTTTAAGCACTTCAAATATGTATGATTGTAGGATCTTTCTTAAAGGGTTGTGTTACACAAAACCGCTTTATAGACCTATTTTTGTCTAGTCTAAAAATTATTAGATCAGCCATAAACAAGAATTTTTATTAAAACCTTAGATTATCACTTATAATTCAACACCTTAGAAACGCCAATTATAGAACAAGTCGATTGCTCGTTCTAAAGACTGACTCGCTTCCAAGTACAAACGTTGATTCATTTGATAACGTAAGGTCAGTTTATTCACTGGTGTAAATACTCCGACGCCATAACGAATGAATAAGTCAGGTGTGATATAACCCGTCACAGAAACCTGAGTATCATCCCCTGTTCCTTGAGCATCCAATGCCAAACCACTCAAACCAAATGTACGACCAATTTGATTGGTCAATGCACGTGTACCACCCAAGCCCATACTAATACCGGCTGCAGCAATCGTATTGTTCACATCAGAACGGAAACCTTCCGCCTGACTTAAACCTGAACTTCCTTCATTGATACGACCTGTAATTAAGGCATTTAAGGCTTCTTGTTCAGACAGACCTGCATCGTTATACACCTGAATTGCAGGACTTGATGCTGTACCCGTCACACGAACACCAACGGTACTGCCTTGTACGGCTTTATTGGCATCAATATCTAAAGTAGGGTTCGCCAATGGCCCATTAAAACGGGCAATCGCACGGTTCAAGTCAAGACTTTGACCATAAGCTTCGATTTTCACACGCTGAGAAACACCGATTGCACCATTGGCACGCATTGCTGTTTCTAAACCACGTTGTGTCAAATTCAAACGACCAATCAACGGAATTCGGCTATCAAAACCTTGGAAAATCACTTGATTACCAATATTTACCTGTACGTCAGCGCGAATATCCCAAGGACGTGCCGATTTTAAGATCTCAAGTTGGTTATCACCTTCATGTACCACACGTACATCTGAAGATACCCCAACCACTGTTGCAGAAGATTCCGGCATCGAAATCAATGCACGCGGCACATCAATTTTACCTTTTAAGGTTAATTTCTTACTGAAAGGCAGCACATCTAATGATAAATCAGGCGTTACAACAGCGGTGATCAATGGCGCTTGACGGACCAACATTTCATTACCCGTTAAATTCAACTGGATACGTGGATCATTTTTCCAGTCAATATTTCCGGTTAATTTGCCCACACCACGACCACTGTTAAATGCACCATCAATCGTCGCGTAGTTTTGACGCACAGCAGAATACAACTGAATATTGGTCAAGTTCACAGGCAATGAAATCATGCTAATCGAGCCATTTTTCACTCGAATCTCACCATCCATTAAAGGCTGAGACAATGTTCCGCTAATTTTTGCCGCATAAGACAACGTACCGCCAATTGAACGGACATCTTGTATAAATGGTTTTAAGATTTTCAATTGAACTTGGTTAAAGGCCACTTCACCACGGATCGGTTTATTGGCTTTATACGGATCAATAATAATATTGGCATAACCTGTACCAATATCTGGGGCTTTGGTATCGAGTCGAATTTGTAGCCCTTCAGCGACACTTTTCGCCATCAAGCCAACTTCATCATATTTTAAAGTGGATGCTAAATACTGTGGATCTTCAGCTGCTAAACCAAGTAAACCGTCACGAGTCACTAAACGTGCATCAATTTTAGGTTTTGCACCTTTCGCCCAAGACGCTTTTGCATAACCATTCACTTTACCCGTAATCGCCAGGCCTTCAGGCATAAATGCTGCAAAATCATTTAAGTCTAGGTTCTTTGTCACAAAGGATACATTGCCGCGGTTTTTATTCACACGAATCGGCTGATCAAAACATAATTCGCTTTGCTGACTCATCCAACAATGTGCACCGACAAATAAGTCAGACTGTGCAGTGTTGTAAATAATCGATGCATTTTGACGCTGCACAAGACGTGTACGCAAGGAGTCAAAATCGCCTTTTTGAATCTGACCAAGCCAATTATTTTGTGCGTTAAAACCACCAGCTAACTGCACATAAAATTTTGATAATTTATTTTCAGCACTGACTTTTAATAAATGCGCATTACGTGTTCCTGCTAGTGAAATTTGACCTTTCACAATCTCACGGTTGTTACTGCGTAAATTATCCATCGTTGCCGTTAATAAACTTGGTGAAGTCGCAGAAGTTGGCAACTCGCCTTGCACCCGTATTTTTTTTACACTGAATAAATTATTAAAAGCGAAGTCATCTATTGCGATATTGGCAGACGCTTGCAGTCTTGGCTGTGCTTGAACATTTAAGTAGCCATAAGCACGTCCACGTAGGCCTGCATAAATTTCATATAACGCTGGTGCATTAATTTTCAATTGTAAATTTTGTGCATTACCAGTGGCTTGAATTTGGTTATTGGCATAAGCCAACAGTAAATTATTTGCTTCAAACTGTTTTGGCATAAAGCCAGATTGATTTGAATTAATCACCATCGCCAAGTTACCTTGACCACGGACAGGTTTGTTATTGATCATACCTGCCAAATTCAGACGTTCAATTTGAATACGTTTTAGCGCATCTGACCACACACCACTGGTTTTTAAATTTCCAGATAATTCACCCCGTACATTTGAGGCAAAATAATGCGGCTTAAAATGCACCAGTGATGCATTAATATCCCAACCAATGGCTTTTTGTAGTAAAACTTGTCCATTGGCAGAAATTTTACCTGCCACGCCATCATGACGCAGCTCGGCTATTTTAATTAATTCAGGTGTACCCGATACTTTGAAAATCAAACTGCCTTTACTTGCGGCAACTTGGCTTGCATTGAGGCCACCATCATAATTCACAGCAAAAGCTTTAAAGCCTCCACCTTGTTTCTCATCATGGAAAGTCAGCGCAGCAGTAGATTGACCTGTTAAATGAACTGTTTCATTTTGCTGTGCAAGTCGGCCTAACAAATCAATATTATTCAGC
Organism: Acinetobacter sp. YH12096; assembly: GCF_013419215.1. NCBI lineage: Bacteria > Pseudomonadati > Pseudomonadota > Gammaproteobacteria > Moraxellales > Moraxellaceae > Acinetobacter > Acinetobacter sp. YH12096. The sequence continues at coordinate 23,389 of NZ_VPAM01000004.1, forward strand.
TGAATAATCTGTTGATTTGGTTTTGCATAACCATTGGCTTTTAATGACCCTGTAATTTGGTCGACAGGCGCAGCAGCCACGATGGTTTGCGGATTGAACTGCTGTGCTTGTACATTGGCTTGCCACTTCAGCATGCGTTTTTCATCAGGCAATTCTACAACTGCGTTACCTTTGAGCTGACCTTTGTCGGCCACATAACTAAAGGCAGGGACATTGAGATTGTTATTTTTCAGATTCAGTTTGGCTTGATATTGTCCAGCAGGCAGAGCACCTTTTTCATGTCGTGACACTGTGGTCGCCACATTAATATTCTGCTGACCTTCTGTAAGCGCCAATTGCACATTGCCCGAATCACTACTCAACCATCCAACATATGGCACTGCACGGTCTATATTTTTCCAAGACACATCCATCAGCATCGGCTGAGCTTTATTATTTTTAGCAGGCGCTTGATCGAGTTTTAAATTCCAAGTTTCATATTGATCAAAATCCACCAACGCCGTCAGGTGCATACCTTTTTCAAGGGTCCCTTTAGAAGCAATCTTACTATTTAAACTCACAGGTAGAAAATCTTGAACCACCTGCGGAATCAACTTATGTTTTGGATTAATTTTATCTAAACGACCGCTTACATCCCAAGTGACCTGATCTTTCCAACTCACCACGCCGCCCAAATTGACAGCGCCGCCCATCACTTGACCATTTAGGTTAGTAATATCAAGTTGATTGACCAAGTCCGTACTCATGAGCGCAGTATATTTACCTTCAGGAATATTGGCCCCGCTCAGGTCCGTGTCTAAATCTAAATTGAGACGCTGAATATCCCCATTGAATTTTGCCAGACCATTTTTAGCAAAGAGCTTTTGCTCAGTCAGTAACGGTAAATGATAGTTTTTAAATTTGAGCGCACCAAACATCGGGACATGTGGACGCATCGGATGGACCACAGCCCAACCAGTTAAAAGATCTGGGGTATGTGTTGCCACACCGGCTTGAATTGTATCCAACGATCCTTTAGCCACCACTTGAATATCATGAATATTCAAACTTTCACGTAGTGAAGGTAAATTGACAATCCCCACAGCATTTAGCGGATACTTGCCTTCAAATTTCATATTCCCAGACGCTTGGCGCACGGATAAATAGCCCATATCCATACGGGTATCTTCAAATTTTAATTCCGTCCCAGACCAAAGCGCTTCATTTAATTCAATATCATAAAAATCCACACCTGAACTATGCGTTTTAATCAGCATATGATCTAGATCTGCATGATCGACACGAAGGACGAAAGGCAAACGGATTTCACTAAATGCAAAAGGTTTATCGCTAGGTGGTGTCTTGGTAATAATTTGCAGATTTTTAACATCTGCCTTATTTAAGTGAATTTCTTTATTAATAATGGCACGCCAACCGAGTGTAATATCGGCACGGTCAATTTTTACATCGACAGGTTTTAGCGTAACGAGGACATTTCGTAAAATAATGCCCCGCCACAGGTTACCACCTTCATATTCATAGTGAATGATTTGCTGACGTTCCAGAACACGGTCAAGTAAAAACTTACTGCCTTTGTCTGTAGAAAACATGACTGCTAATGCAGCCACCAAAAAGATAAGCACGAACACGAAGGTCAAAATGACACTTCGAAGAATACGACGCTTCTTCGGCAGTTGCTCTACCGGCGTTTCGTTTTCTGGTTCTTGCTGTACTTGTTCAGTCATAAAAAACACATCACCTAAAAATTATAATTGTGAACCAATAAAGAAATGTAAACGAATTGGTTTGCTGTCGTCAGAAAGTCCGGTAGCGACATCTAAACGAATTGGGCCAATTGGAGAAGCCCAACGTATCCCCACACCTGCGCTATATGCAGTCGGTGTATTGAAGTCTTTATCGTACGCATTACCAAAGTCACTAAAGACCGCAGCACGCCAGCCTTCTTTAAATTGGTAGTTATATTCTAATGAACCCGTTGCCAAGACTTGACCACCAATTTTATAGCCATTTTTTTCGGCAGCTAAACTCTTATAGTCAAAGCCACGAATGGTTTGGTCACCACCGGTAAAGTAGCGTAAGTTATAAGGAACTTTATCAAAGTTCTCTGTCAGAATATAACCTAAATCACTGCGCCCCACGAACTGGTGATTATCATTTTCACCCAATGAATAAATAAAGCGCCAGCCCGCATTCAAGATAGCCATATCAACATCCGAAAGTAAGCTTTCACTTCCGACTTCAACTTTATAGGTTTGCTTTATCCCTTTACTTGGATTCACACGTTTATCAGAGTCGGTTCGAGAAATTTCATAGCCAAACATCAAGGACTGTTGTTCATTGTTGGTATTCACCAAGAATGCATCTGGAATGTCATCACTAGGATTAAGTCCGTCATCAGTAACACGGTCTAAACGGTAACGTAAACCAAAAGTATGCTGCCAATTACCACGTGGGTTTTTAATAATCCGGTCAACCCCAGCTACAGCAGATTCAATGGAAAGATTAACGCCTTGACCGACATCGTCACGTTCTTCACGCTCATAACCACCGACCAAGCTGACATAGTCATTTAATGGATGGTTATATGGAATGTTATAGCGACCATCAATCGATTGACGGATTTTGGATACTTCCATGTTGGCGTCAAAAGAATGACCACGTTTGTTTACAATGGCACGACGATACTGGCCACGAACACGTGTACCGGTGTCGGTACCAAAACCAGCACCAATTTCTGCACTATTCAACTTATCTGCATTTAGTGTCACAATCACAGGGACTTTTTTATCTTCACGTGCTTGCGCTTTTAAACGTTCTTGTTCTGCTTGTTTAGCATCTTGCGTATCTTGCAAACTGCGTAATTTAGAGGATTGCTCTACATCATTCACCCCCGCAAATTGGTCTTCATTAACCACTTTTTGCGTCACTTCTTTATTCGACATCACTTCCGTTTTGTCTTTCACTACTTGTGAACTTTCTGACAACTGATTTTGATCGACCAAGGTTTGAATATCCGGGGGCAATTCAAGTGGCTTTTCAATCGGGTCTGGTCGAATTGAATCAACCAAGGTGTAGTTAAAATAGCGAGAGTTGGTCAAGTTATTAGCCAAACCATTCACACGCCAGAAAGTATAGTCAGCACCGTCTTTCCACGTCACCAAACTTTCTAAAATATCGCGATCCAATGGAAATTCTGCATTCGAATCGCTCATTCTAAATTCAACTGCGCCAAGCTTATAACGCTCACCCGTTTCAAATCGCAAATTGATATCGGCTGTATTTTGTGGTTGAGCCACTCTTACATCGTGCAAACGCCAGTACGAGTCGAAATAACCGTTATTAGTTGCTGCATCATTAATTCGGCGTTTCGTCGTTTCGTATTTACCATGATTAAGAATGTCACCGTCTTCCTGATCTGGTAATACACCAATCACCTGAAACTGAGCTTGGTTCGCCCCAGCCCCAGAAAATTCAACATTCTGTTTTTCAATTTGCACAGGCGTATTTGGTGTAACCAATACACGAACTTTGCTGTCAGAGACTTTTTCAAATTTGAATTCTGATTGATAGAAACCCACGGCTTGCGCGGCTTGATTGGACAAGCTACGTAATTGAGGCAAAGCCGATGGAAAATCACTAAAGGATTCTTGAGTAAAACCTGAAAGCTTACCTTTAATATTGGCTTTGAGATCTTCCAGTGCCGCACCGTAGGCCTTACTCGACGTTTGACTGGTGTTATGTGCTGAGGTAATTTCAACATCCGCACTAATTCGTGGCACTTTTGCCGTATTCATCTGACGTGGCGGACGTACTTTATATAATAAGCGCTTGAAAATACCTGGCTCTGCATCATCCTCAACTGTTGGGTTATGCAGCTCTTGCAGAGTATTGGCATTTTCATTTCGTGTCGCGGTAATTTCATTATCCGAACGAATTTCACCCATGAGCTGATCAATATTGACTGGCGCTTGGTTAATTTCCGTTAACTCTTTTTGGGTAATATCCGCAACAGCAATTTCTGTTTGCTTTATTGCACGGTACTCCTGTGCTTGACGTTTGGCTTCTTCAGCAACTTGGAAGATTTCATTCGCCATGTTTTGATCAACAGGTGTCACGGGTAAGTTTTCTAAATCTTCAAACTCAATGGGTTTAAATTCTTGTAGTTGTGTTCCTGCTTGCTGCTGTTCTTGCAGCATTTTCATGCTATCAACAGATTCTTCCGGCTCATTTATATTTTCAATTTTTTCAATTGCTTCAGGCGTCGATAGCCCTTGCTTTACAGCCTCATCCTTGATTTCAGTAACAATCTCTGCTTTTGTATCTGCAGATGTTGCAACCGTTTCTGCGGGAGTTTGGGCGAAACTATGCTGAGCACACAAGGTCAAAAAGATGCTCATATATAGACTTTTATTGCTATGATGCTGTCGTATGCAGTGAGCTATACTGTGATGAAGCAATGTTTTTTTAAACTTGATTTTTGCAGGCATAGCAAACTCTAACAAATTTCATTATGTAATGGACTTAGTCAACCAGATATAGAGCTAAAGATCTTATATCTATTGGTTTTTCGCCATCTCCAAACTCAAAAAACATATTACATGATTTTTTAGAGATTTTACCAATCACTCACATTTCTTAATAAAACTTAATGTAGCAAGACACTTATGAATAACAACGAACATCTGCTAGGTACACGCCGCTTCCTGCCTATGTTTTTGACCCAATTTTTTGGGGCGCTCAATGACAATGTGTATAAACAGGCTTTATTGTTGGTCATCACCTATGGATTAATCCAACAACAGGCATTACCCATCAGCACGCTAAACAATCTAGCTGCTTTATTGTTTATTTTACCCTACTTTATTTTTTCAGCGACAGCGGGACAGATCGCAGATAAGTTTGAACGTTCACAACTTGTCCGTGGTATCAAAATTTTAGAAATTATCATCATGGTCATCGGCAGTATTGGCTTTCTGACCGGTCATTTATGGTTGTTATTGTTGGCTCTATTTTTGATGGGAACCCATTCGACATTTTTTGGTCCAATCAAATATGCGATTTTGCCTGAAATTTTAAAACCCAATGAGCTAATGTCAGGCAATGCGCTGTTCCAATCTGCAACATCCATGGCGATTTTATTTGGGATGATTTTGGGTGGTGCTGTGATTGCTTCATCACAAGGCAATTTAATGTGGATCAGCCTGACCGTAATGACCATCGCCATTTTAGGTTATATCACCAGTCGTTTTATTCTTAAGCAAAATGTTACTACACCAGATTTAAAAATCGATTGGAACTTTTTCCGAACTAGTTACCAAACGATGAAATATGCCAAAAGTTTGCCGCTGATTTTTACTATTTTATTGGGGAACTCGTGGTATTGGTTTTATGGTGCAACCTACCTCACCCAAATTCCACAAATGACCCAGCAAAACCTACATGCCTCTGAAAATGTCGTTAGCTTGCTATTGACTTTTTTCTCTGTGGGTGTGGGTGTAGGTTCATTGCTTTGTCGTAAATTGGGCGGCACTCAAGTCAATATTAAGATGGTTCCCATCGGTGCTGTCGGTTTAACGGTATTTGCACTGTATTTAGCATTTAGTTTGACCCTCGTCCCGACTCAAACTGGCCCACTTATTACCTTATCGGAAGTATTTCATCAAGGTTGGGGCTATTACCATGTCATGATTGCCGTGACTTTATTGGGTATTAGTGGTGGTTTTTACATCGTTCCACTCTATGCAATGATGCAAGCTTACTCTCCACGCTCACATCGTGCGCGAGTCGTTGCCGCAAACAACATTTTAAATGCGGTATTTATGGTATCTTCTGCTATATTTTCAATTATTATTCTGAGTGTTTTAAAGATTGATATTAAAATACTTTTTTGTATAACTGCAGTGCTCAGTGCAATTTTTTGTATTTGGCTGCTATTACATATCAAACCTTTGCTTCAAACTACGCAAGTCTCTCTGGAGGATTAATCCATGCGTCAATTTACAGGTGTCGACAAACTTATTCACTCATTTGATCAGGCCTTACGTAGTTTAGTTCCCGGAGCAACGGCTGCACATCGTGAAAATCCGTCTGTTGCTGAAAAGACTCAACTTGCAGTCAGCGAAGCACGCCATGTGGCAGGCCTAATGCGGGTCAACCATAGTGGTGAAGTGTGTGCTCAAGCGCTTTATCATGGCCAAGCCCTCACAGCGAAACTACCAAATGTCCGCCGTGAAATGGAACAAGCTGCGATTGAAGAACAAGATCATTTGGCTTGGTGTGAAGACCGCTTAAAAGAATTAGACAGCCATACCAGTCTGCTCAACCCTGTTTGGTACGGCCTTTCTTTTGGCATGGGCGCATTGGCAGGTATTGCCGGTGATCAATACAGCTTAGGTTTTGTCGCTGAAACTGAGCGTCAAGTGAGCCTGCATTTAGAAGATCACATCCGCCAACTTCCTGAACAAGACGAACGTTCACGTAAAATCTTAGTGCAAATGAATGAAGATGAGCTGCATCACCGTGATACAGCACTCAATGCAGGTGGTGTAGACCTTCCTGTTCCAGTTCGTATTGCCATGACTGGTATTTCTAAGCTGATGACCAAAACCAGTTATTACATTTAATGCTTTTCTAATGATTGTCGCTAAGTTCTATAAATAGTGAACAAAAAGCCTGCAATGATGCAGGCTTTTTCATAAGTAATGTTTTGACTCTAATACAATAATTCCTTCGCCATCAAAACAGTTTATAGGCTGCCATCGACTTGGTGTAAACCAATCAAAATTCAAACTATAAAGTTGCTCAGTGGACGGATAACCTGATCCACCTAATTCAAGCAGCCATCCTGCCGGACAAATTTCCTTTTGGTTATTAATCACAACAGTATGATCATGTGCCAATTCCAGCAATAAATGACGATCCAGCTCAAATGCAATAACATCAAATCCAGCTATTTGAATAAGCTCTGGAAAACGAGCCGAAGTCAGACCTTGACGAATATCAGTCATCTGTTCCAGAGTATAGTCGGTTTCAAATGATCGGTTAATCCACGTGCCTTCAGGCAGTACAACCTCTCCAAAGTTTAAGGGTTCCTGCAACTGTATATGAATTTTCTTTTGATGCTGCCACTCTGCATAGTCAGAACTAAGATCTGAAATCACGAACAATCCCAGCGTTACTGCAACAAATAAAGGGAAAAACAATACGCCAGATAAACCAATTTTAAGTACCGCATTTACTTTATATGGTCGATTTTTTTGCTTTTTATACCAATTATTCCAACTCAACCAAATCGCAATGACGATAAATAGCACCAAAATCGCAAAGCAAATAATAAGGAAACCTCCCGCACCCGCACCATAACCTAAGCCCATATTGCGCTCACTAAATATCCCTTTAAATCTTTTGATTATGTTTTGACGATTTTATCAGATCAGCCACGTTCACTTTATCAATGTTGATGATGCTTACGCCACCACTTCAACACCGTATAGAGCACACGGAAGAATACGATACATAAAATAACGGCAATAACGATGTAAATATCTTGATGATAAGGCAGCATTTTCGCCCAAAATAGATGTAAATAATGACTGATTTGGAAGCCAATCGTTGCGACCAACATCGCCCAAATAAAACAGGCAACCAGATTAATCAGCACATATTTCCAAACAGGATAAGCACGCACACCTACTGCAATAGGTAAAATAGTTCTAAAACCCCAAGCAAAGCGCATAAATAAAATGGTCAAAATAGGATAACGTTCAATAAACTGGCTCGCACGATCGAATTTTTGTGCAAATTCTGCATTCGACTGGATAAGTTTTTGCCCATAGCGAGCGCCCATTTGATAATAAAACTGATCGCCAATAAAACTGCCCAACATCGCCACCGCAATCAACATTGGAAAATGAAGTATGTGTTGATGTACGGCATAGGCGCCAATCATCAGCACTGTTTCTCCTTCAAACAATGTGCCAATAAAAATCGCAATATAGCCATAGTGCTGAATCAGATCCGTCCAGTTCATATCATTATTTTGAAGCTAAAAAGATAATGTAATCCTGAGACAGCCTATACGCTAGCGCATACCATGACAGGATTTGAATATTTTTGTTATTGTCTACTTGGGATATTTAGGGACATTTGAAATATACGTCATGAGTTTTGAAAGCATTGCGTTTCATTCACTCAATCCACTAAAACTTTTTGACAACTCACCATAGGAAATTGATGTGCTGGATGTTCAAACATCTTATTTTTCCATATATCGAACATTGGAATTTTAACATCGAGTGCTAAAGGCAGTTTTTTCGGATTAAATTGCATGTGCGCTAAGCTTTCGCCCCACGCGATCAAATCCAGATCCAAAGCGATATTATGAGACGGACGAACACGACCTGAGTCTGCTTCCATTTTTTTCAGTAAGGTGCTGATTTCATCTACAGATAAACTGCTTTTCACCAAACAGGCTGCATTCCAATAATCCGCCCCAATGCCATCACGACAAGGAATCACATAAATTTTGGAAAATTCAGCATGACCCAAAGCCTGAATTTGACGTAAAGCCAGTTGAAAATGCGGTTTTGGATTGAAATTACTCGCCAGAGCTAGGGCGAAAATCGTTTCGGTGGCGTTCAAGACGAATTCCTACAGAATTGGCTTGCGCGATAATGGCAGGCTTCCGGATGGTAATCATAATAGATTCAATGCTGTCATAGGTAGCAAAAAGTGCATCAATCACCAGTTTTGCTGCATGTTCGATCAATTTAGGTTGAGCAGTTTGAATGACTTTGGCTGATATTTCGCAAATTTCGGCATAATTCAAGGTATCTTCAAGCTCATCTGACTGAGCCGCCTGCGCTAAACTGGTTTGAATATTGAGGTCGAGCATCAAAGGCTGAATAATCTGACGCTCCCAATTGAAACAGCCGACTACAGTTTCAACTTTCAAACCTTCAATGATAATTGCGTCCATTCTTACACTCAAAATAAAATCTTAAACATCGATAAAATCCTCCTGTTTAAGCAAGAGGATTTTATTTATATCTTGCGGCTAAATTATTGCTTCAACAATAAATTAGGATCCATAGTCTGCACCATCTGAATACGCTGGTCTGCATAAATATCAGTATATGGCGCAAGGATGCGCATAAAGCGATCGAAGTACAACATTTGTTTGAATAATAAAGCGAAGTCACGTGGGAAGCGAATACCATGACGCTCTCCGACTTGTACCATATCCATCATGATGTCATTCAAATCGGCAGGATTTGAGGTTAATAACTCTTGCGGATCGGCCAAAAGCACACCGCTAAATAAGCGCTCTAAGTCGGCAGCTAAGACTTGTGTGTCAATTTTGACAGCCGTCATGCCCATTTTTAGCATGTTTTCAGCCATCAAGTTGTAGTCAGTTTTTTGTAGGGCATCCATAAACGCAATACATGCTGTCCACACTTCAGGTTTCAACTGGCCCACGATACCAAAATCGATGAATCCAACTCGACCATCTTCAAGCAACATCAGGTTGCCTGCATGTAAGTCTGCATGGAAACTATTACATAACATCAAGCTGCCAAACCATGTATTCATCGCTGTCACCAAAACTTGCGATGGATCTTTAGCGACTTTCTTGACCACATCAAAATCGGTCAATGGTACGCCGTATAAACGCTCCATGGTTAAGACGCGACGTGTTGAATATTGGTGATAAACTTTTGGTGCTGTTGCGGCTTTGTTTTGAGTTACATTCAGATAGTTCACAAAGTCATCAAGATTTTGAGCTTCTTCAATAAAGTCCACCTCACGTACCATGCGAACTTTAATTTCTTCAACGATATCTGCAAGTGAAGCAAATTTGACTTTGGGTACAGCTTTTTCGACCAGTTTAGTAGCCCAATGTAAGACGTTTAAATCTGTATAGAGAATCGTCTCGACACCCGGTTTTTGCACCTTAATAACAACATTTTCACCAGTGACCAATTTAGCGGCATGTACCTGTGCAATCGATGCAGAAGCCAAAGGCTTTTCATCAATTGAAGCAAATATTTCATCTAAATTACGGCCAGCAAATTCTGAAGCCAATACCTGCTGCACATAACTAAACGGCAATGACGGTGTCTGATCTAAACAACCTTGAAACTCTTCTACATATTCACGTGGAAATAAAGAAGGTGTACTGGCAATAAATTGACCCAATTTAATATAGGTTGAACCTAGTGATTCAAAAGTTTCACGCATTAATTTTGCGTTACTTGGTTTTTCAGTTGCATATTTAAAGCCGGCTTTTGCCGCAACGACTGCGGTCTCACCCATTCGGGCAACCGAGCGAATTCCATCTAACCAGATATTGTTTTTCATAATGTCTTAGAAAAAAATAATTAACGTGAGTGTAGCAAAAAAATAAGGACTTGCTGCTTTATCTTGCCTGACAGATTGGACAATCGGGATCTTTTTCAAAAGCGAGAATTTTTTGCTTCATTGACCGACCGTCCCACAACAAAAGCTTTTGTTTCAGTGCTGTCGTCCCCAAACCCAAATAGAGTAAGGCATGATGTGCTTGCAAACTTGCCATAACATTTGGTGTAGTTGCAAGTACACCCGAGTCTGCACAGCGCAAACTTTCATTGGCATGCTGTTCTTTTGGAAATAAACATTCATAACAGGCAGCATCGGCTTCAACCATAAATAACTGCCCTTGAAAGCCGATCGCTGAAGCACTAATCAGCGCCACATTATTTTCCACACAGCTTGCGTTAACCAAATACCGTGTACTGAAATTATCACAACCGTCGAGAACCAAATCTTGCTGTGAAATCAATGCCTTTGCGTTGCTTTCATCTAATTTTGAGGTATAGCTTTGCACACGGATATACGGGTTAATCGTTTGTAAACGTTTAGCCAAAATTTCAGCTTTATAAAAACCTACATCGTGTTCGATATACGCGATTTGTCGTTGCAAATTACTGATTTCAATGCGATCTGCATCGATCAAAGTGATTTGGCCAACGCCTGCACGTGCCAATAATTCGGCTGTAGTACAACCAATTCCACCACACCCCACGATGAGTACATTGGCAAGTTTTAGCTTCTCTTGCGCATCGATGTCCCAACCATCAAGCAATATTTGACGGCTGTATAGATGCATTTCATCATCACTTAATTCCATGTCTGAATCTAGATCGAGCTGTGCATCCATGTTCTGCTATCTCATTTAAAACATAAAACCGAGGCCATTATAACGAGCAATCCAAAGATAAGGACGAAAATAAATATTCAATTTTGCTATGAAAATTTAGGCATTCACATTTTAAACAAAGCCTGAATACTTTGTTCAATTGCCGTATTTACCTGCTGCATATCGATCTGCTGATTTAAAAATAGTAAATCGACGAAAGGCTTCGAAATGGTTGCACCAAATAACATATCCGCCATGATATCTGCATTTAAGTTCAATACAAATTGGGCACTTGGAATATGACTCACAGTATGAATCAAATGATCTCGGCTTTTGGCGATACCTTTTTCATAAAAAGTATCACTTATTCCATCAACACCAACACGCTCTGCGATCGCCAGTCGGCACAACTTAATATGCCGCTCGGACAGGACATGCTCAGCGATTTTCTTCAACTGATTCTGCAAGGCCAACACACGATCTAAACTATTGGCATCAAAAGCATCTTCAGTCCAGATATAGGACGACTCAACCAATGAAATAAGCAGTTCACGTTTATCAGAAAAATACACATATAGCGTTTTTTTAGACATACCTGCTGCGGTCGCAATTTCAGACATGGTGACATTTTCAAAGCCCTTCTCACCAAAGAGTTGTTCTGCAATAGAAAAAATTTCTGCACGCCGCTGTTCTGCCGACATGACCAAAGGACGGCCTAGTTTTGCCAATGCTGCTCTCTTTGACTTAGGAAACCGATAAGTTTCAGAATGCGCTGCTTTCCACAAGATCCAACCACATTATGACAGCATCAAATACACGTGCAATGCCCATACTCATTGCATTACTCGCAACCATCGGCCCGATAGGTATTGATATGTACCTACCAAGCATTCCCATTATGGCAACATCTTTAGGGAGTAGCGAAGGTGCGATCCAACTGAGTTTGATGACATTTTTTGTGGGTTTAATGCTTGGCCAGCTGATGTATGGCCCACTATCGGATAAATTTGGCCGTAAGCCGCTTATTTACTTAGGTTTAGGGATTTATATTTTAGGCTCGATCGGCTGCACATTTGCACAAAGCGTTGAACAATTACAATGGATTCGCTTTATTCAAGGTTTAGGTGGTTCAATTGGGATGGTGATTGCCTTTGCGATTATCAAAGATCAGTTTCAAGGCCCGGCAATGGGCAAAATGATGTCAATGGTTTTGGCGATATTAGGCCTTTCACCGGTGGCTGCACCTCTAATTGGCGATGGCTTACAGGCTTTAGGTTCATGGCGAAATATTTTTATTTTTTTAGCCGTATATGCCGCGATTGTATTGGCAGCCGTTGCAATGCTACTCCCTGAAACACGTCAAGTGGAATTGCGTCAACAATTCAAGCTCTCACAAACCATCAAATTATATGGGCAAATTATCAGGGATCGTAAGTTCATCATTTACTCACTCACACTGTGTATTGCACAAGCTGGCTTCTTTGCCTATATCGCTGGTTCAGCCAGTGTATTTATCAGTGAGTATCAGTTGAGTTCTACCCAATTTAGCCTGCTCTTTGCATTCAATGCATTTGGTTTAATTGCTGCTGCAATCTTTAACCCCAAAGTGCATGAAAAATTTGGACCACTGAATGCCTATAAAATCATGAACAGCAGTTTCTTACTCATTATGGCTGTATTGCTCCTTGCACAATGCTCAGGCTATTCAAATCTAATATTCTTCTGTAGCGCACTATTTATCGCCGTTGCACTTTTAGGTTTCATTATGCCTACCGGAAGCCATTTGTCTCTTATGTTTCAGCATAAAAATGCTGGTACAGCATCTGCATTATTAGGTGCTTTACAATTTGGCTTTGGTGCGATCATTACAACTTTAACCGGTAAATTTAGTAATTTTGGCAGCTTAGGTTTAGTCACAATCATGTTTGCTTGTGCACTTATTTCTGCACAGCTTTGCCTCATTAGCTTTCCAAAACATTTACCGATGTCTCAGCATTAAAATTGCAAACTCAAAAATAATTATTATCCAACTTAAATAAGCAAATCAAAAAAGGCTGCATTTACGCAGCCTTTCCTTTAATCTATCTCAGCCTAAACTTAACTGACCTTTTGCATTAATTGCGCTTTGGCCACTTCTTGTTGTTTCAACAGATTACGTTGGATTTTTCCACTCGATGTTTTAGGCAACCCATCTACAAATTCAATTTCTTTTGGATAAGCATGCTTGGATAAACGAGATCGCACATAGGCTTGTAGCTTATCCATGAGTTCTGAACTTGCTTGATATTGTGGTTTCAATACCACAAAAGCTTTGACCAATTCTGTACGCTCAGGATCAGGCTTACCGACAACTGCCGATTCTAAAACCTCTTCGCACTCTAATAATGTGCTTTCCACATCGAAAGGCCCTACACGATAGCCTGACGTTGTAATGACATCGTCAGCACGACCAACAAAATCAATGCCACCTTCTTCATTTAAACGAACTGTATCACCGGTTAAATAATAGTTCCCAACAAAGGCTTTACGGTTATTGCCACCATAGCCCGTGAACCACATGAGTGATGATTGTGACCAGTCTAATGCCAATGTTCCAATGCCACCGCGTTCAATTTCTTGATGGTCTTTATTGAGCACCGCGAAACGATGTCCCGGTATCGCAAAACCGGCTGAACCCACTTTTTTGTAGTGTTCTAAAGCATGATGATTTGCAATCACCATACCGAGTTCTGTTTGCCCATATTGGTCATAAATATTGACGTTTAAATCGTGATTAAACCATTGAATCACTTCGGGCGTTAGTGGCTCTCCTGCACTACTCACAACCCGTAAATGTGATTTTATGGATGCATCAAATTTTTCTTTAAACCCAAAGAACATACGAAATGCCGTTGGTGAACCGGTCAAATTACTGACTTTATATTTTTTAATGACTTGAAGTGCATGATCAACACTAAAAGCCCGTTCATCCATAATAATGCTGTGCCCTAAACTTAAAGGCCCTGCAATTCCATAGTACAAACCATAAGCCCAACCCGGATCTGCCAAATTCCAAAATGAATCTTCTTCACGCAAATCAACTGCATGTGTCATATAACCTTTAAATGCCAACAACGCTTTGTGTGGCACAGGTACAGACTTGGCTAAACCCGTCGTCCCTGAGGTAAACATCATTAAAAATTCATCATCAAATGAACGCGGTACTGAGTTAAATGTGGTGTCATGAAGTTGTAGCTCTGACCAAAAGTCAGGATCTGTCTGAATTGCTTGATCGGCATGTACAGTTAAAATATGCGGTAAATCAATGTGATTAAGTTTTGAGCGTTGTTCGGTGTTGGTTACAATCAGCTTTGTTCCCGCAGTTTGCACCCGATGTTCAATCGCTTTGGACTCAAATGCAGTAAACAACGGTTGATAAATTGCCCCTATACGCCATGTTGCTAATACGGTGATCAATAACTCTGCTGTACGGGGTAATAGACCTGCAATGCAATCACCTGCTTTCAATCCAATGCGCCGATAATAATTTGCCAATTGTGCAGAAGCTAAATCTAATTGCTCAAAAGTCCATTGCTCAGATTCACCAGTTTTACCTTCCCAAATCAGCGCAGTTCGATTTTGCCCAACATAGCGCCCACAACATTCATCATAAGCATTGATTGAACTTGGCGTACCGACCAATTGTTCTATAACCATCTTTTCAAAATTAAAATCACGATATGCTTGTTCTAGTGTCTTCATGACGACAATTCCTATCCTGTTCTCTATGATTCAAAGTGCAAAACTTTGAGGTTTATTAATCTTGTTGTTGTACCGCTGCGTAACCGTGACGAATCCTTTGCCACATCCGCCTTTACTGCTATTCCATACACCGATTGCAATGTCGGTTTTTTAGTTTTGAAACTTATACTTTGTTAAACAATCTATTCTTAGACTGTCTATCCCTAGATAACCATGTTTGGATATCCCCTGCAATTTCCATAACCATCAACTCCATTGCAGGGTTTGAACATCGACCAAAGTCTATTTTTTAATCAACATCCTTTGGTTACTTCACGTGCAATCACCAGACGTTGAATGTCCGATGCACCTTCATAGATTTGACTGACACGCACATCACGATAAATTCGTTCTACTGGGAAATCAGATACATAACCATAGCCACCGTGAATTTGAATGGCGTCTGAACACACTCGTTCAGCCATCGTCGATGCAAAA
Organism: Acinetobacter sp. YH12096; assembly: GCF_013419215.1. Lineage (NCBI taxonomy): Bacteria > Pseudomonadati > Pseudomonadota > Gammaproteobacteria > Moraxellales > Moraxellaceae > Acinetobacter > Acinetobacter sp. YH12096. The sequence continues at coordinate 38,783 of NZ_VPAM01000004.1, forward strand.
AGTTTCGCCATCGAGGCTTCTTTTAAGCATGGAAAACCTGCATCTTTTAACGTCGCTGCATGGAAGATCAATTGGCGTGCTGCCTCAATTTGGGTGGCCATATCTGCTAGGCGAAATGCCACGGCTTGATGCTGAACAATCTCCACCCCAAATGCCTTGCGTTCATTGGCATATTCAACGGCTGCATCTAATGCTGCTCGTGCCATACCCACAGACTGCGCTGCAATGCCAATTCGACCTGACTCTAGGTTTGATAAGGCAATTTTATAGCCTTCACCCTCTTGGCCTAAAAGACTGTCTGCAGGAATACGACAGTGATCTAAAACAATAGTTGCTGTATCGGAACAATGCTGACCCATTTTGTCTTCTAATCGCGATACGATATAACCCGGCGCATCCGTTGGTACTAAAAAGCACGAAATCCCTTTTTTACCTGCAGACTTATCCGTTACCGCAAAAACCAAGGCTACTTGGGCATGTTTTCCTGTGGTAATAAATTGCTTGGTGCCATTTAATACCCACTCGTCACCATCACGCTCCGCTTTACATTCCAATGCACTCGCATCTGAACCCACTTGTGGCTCTGTTAGGCAAAAACAACCTAACCATTCGCCAGTGGCTAATTTTTTTAAGTATTTTTCTTTTTGTGCTTCTGTACCATAACGCTGTGTAATGCCACATGGCAGTGAGTTTTGTACGCTGACAATTGTCGAAATCGCACCATCACCCGCAGCAATTTCTTCTAAGGCAACAACCAAAGACACATAGTCTAAACCTGCACCACCCCATTCATCCGAAACCGTCATGCCTAAAGCACCCAGCTCACCAAGTTCCTTTAGCTCTTGTTCAGGAAATGCTGCCGTTTTATCACGCTCTGCAGCCGTCGGTTTCAGTTTTTCTTGCGAATAGCTTCGCATCATGTCTTGAACCATTTTTTGTTCATCATTTAAAATCATGAGACTTCCTTTTCTAAATCTTTTATAGCGTGTATAGCTTTAAATGTTGGATAACTGCGGAATTAAAAATTCTTTAACTGTATAAAGCAAAGTTGGATACACGACGACGTCATTTGCAACTGTCTGAGGCAGGACACCATTAATCTCAAATGTTTCTGCGACCTATAAATCAATAAATACTTGATGACGAGTTTTGCAAATGACAATGGTTTTGGTTACTTTTGCCGAAACAAAAGTAATGAGATGAGCTACTGTCAACGAAGTTATTCTCGATAAGACTCCGTCGTAGAAGCCTGAATAAGCAGTTTTAATAAATAACTATTTAGGCTGCATACGAATCGCGCCATCAAGACGTATCACTTCGCCATTGAGATAAGCATTTTCAAAAATATGCGTCACTAATTTTGCAAACTCTTGTGGTTTTGCTAAGCGTGGTGGGAAAGGCACCATTTGCCCCAAAGCATCTTGTACATTTTGTGCCAAGCCTTTGAGCATCGGTGTTTCCATAATGCCCGGAGCAATAGTCATCACACGAATCGACTCACGTGCAAGCTCACGTGCAAGAGGTAATGTCATTGCAACCACTGCCCCTTTTGATGCTGCATAAGCCGACTGACCAATTTGACCATCAAAAGCCGCTACCGATGCCGTATTCACAATTACGCCACGCTCTTCTTCACCTGCTTTTAATTCATATTTAGCAATCAGTTGTGCCGCATAGCGCAGCATATTGAATGTGCCTGAAACATTAATATTTAATACTTTTTGGAACATCGCCAAATCATGTAATCCGTCACGACCTAAAACTTTTGCAGAGGGTGCGATACCTGCACAGTTCACTAAGCCATTAAGTTGACCAAATTCCGCTTCAACTTGTACAAAGAAAGTACCGACCGCTTGTTCATCGGTAACATCCAATTGAACAAATTTGGCATGATCACCCAGTTGACGTTGCATCGCTTCGCCATGCTCATGATTCATATCCACAATAATCACTTTTGCACCCAGGCCAATCAGATGTGTTGCTGTCGCAGCGCCTAGTCCTGATGCACCACCAGTCACAACAAAAACTTTTCCTTTAATGTCCATATCAATTCCCTATTTACGATGTCTTGTTTTAAATTCGACTTAAGATGCAGAGTAAACAGAGAATTTATTCAGTACAATTTCCAAATGTTGCATCTTTTCTGATGTATTTGGACAATTCTGAACAAGGACCTATCCGCACATATGCCGAAGCATGGACTCGAATACAGCAAAGGGACGATTTCAATCGACTTGGTGCATGAAGCATTATACGATGCGCAAAAAAAGCAATTTGATATTTCTGCTATTTTACAAAAGGCGGGTATTCCCTCTGAGTTACTGCTATCGAGTAAAACCAGAGTTTCCGTTTCACAATATGCGGCTTTATGGACTCATCTTGCAGATGTGATGGATGATGAATTTTTTGGCATGGATCGGCATGCCATGCGACGTGGTAGTTTCAAACTGCTTTCAAAAATGGTCATGCATAACAGCACTTTGGGAGATGCACTCAAGCAAATTTTGCAGTTTTTAAATCTGGTTTTAGATGAATTGCATAGTGATTTAACCATTGAAGATCACTTTGCTTATATCGTGATCTATGACCAACAAGCGCCTAAACGCATGTTCAGCTATGCAACTTATTTAATGCTCATCCATACGCTACTGTGCTGGCTGAGTGGACAACGAATTTTGTTAAATCAAATCCAATTCAAATGTGATGCGCCGCTTGATGATCACGACTATAAAGTTCGCTTTTGTGAAAATATTCATTACCAAGCCAGTCAAAACTATATACAACTAGATGCCAGTTATTTAACCCTGCCAATCAAACAAGACACACGTTCATGGTATCAATTCCTACAACAAACGCCTGAAAACCTTTTGGTGCGCTTTAAAAACCCGTATGCGCTCAGTAGCCAAATTCGTAAACAACTGTTAGACGTTTCTCCTGCCGAATGGTTAGAGTTTTATGAGTTGGCGGTCAAAATGAATATGTCGGAAGCCACCATGCATCGCCGTCTTAAAAGTGAAGGTGTGAGTTATCAACAACTCAAAAATGATATCCGACGTGATACTGCCATCGATTTTTTAACCCATACCGATAAAAGTTTGCAAGATATCAGTGAAGAACTAAATTTTCATGATCCGAGTGCTTTTCATCGGGCATTTAAAAAATGGACAGGCGTCAGTCCCGGTGCGTATCGACAAAATAATGCGCCTGAATTCAAGGCCTAGAATTTGATATTCGCTATTTATAAATTGAATATTCATCTAATTAATAGAAAATCAATAACTTAAAAATATTCAATAAATAGACTGACCATTCATCCTTGAACGATTGCTACTTTAGTCTAATTAGGTTATTTTTCACTCAATTTAAAGCACTTTGCTTATTTATTTTTCAATTCTCCTGCATCTCCTTGAAAGGCTTTCCTATGCTTAAGATGATTGATGTTCTTGAACAACAACTTGTTCAAAACTTTTCAGATTCTCTTTTCACTCAGATTGACGCAATTGATGAACTGTTTCACGAACAGCTTAAAACTGTTGCAGATATCGATTTGCAAAATTTGATTTCACAATTTTTTAGCACTGAAAATGCAGTTGAAGTTGCTCATGCACTGGATATCCAAGCGGATGACATTGAAGCAATTCAAGCAGGTGCGAATCTAAAAGATGAAAATTTAGTCAATGCAACTGCAAAAATTATTGCTTACTGTCTTGCAGTAGAAACATCAGCTTTAGAACAAGTTGAAGTTTTCGATAGCTTACAAGACTACCCAATGTAAGTATTGATCGAATATCAAAAACAAAAAAATAAAGCGCATTCAATGCGCTTTATTTTTGACTATCTCTAATACCAAATCAATGTTGCCACTGACCTAAGCTGACACGGTCATTGCCACCATAATCTTTTACAGTCCGAACATTTCGATATCCAGCCTGTAAGAACAAATGTCTGACTGCTTCACCTTGGTCATAGCCATGTTCAAGCACCACCCAACCATGCACAGTCAAATGTTTTTTAGCTTGAAGAATGATTTGTTCAAGATCTGCAAGTCCATGATTGTCTGCAACCAAAGCACGTTCAGGCTCTGTCGCCAAATCTTTCATGTGTACATCATCAGCATCGATATACGGCGGATTTGACACAATTACATCAAAGAAAGCACGTCCAAAAGGTTTCAACCAAGAACCTAAGACAAACTGCACATGTTCAAGATCATGCTTTTTGGCATTAAACTCAGCAACTTCCAAGGTAGGTTCGTAAATATCTGAAGCCACAATTGACCAATCTGGACGTTCACTGGCTAATGACAAGGCTACAGCACCAGTTCCTGTTCCTAAATCGACCACACGAGCATCTTCAGGAAGTTCTAAACGGAGTACAGTTTCAACGAGTACTTCCGTATCAGGACGTGGAACCAAAGTATCTTTAGTCACTTTTAAATCTAGCGTCCAAAATGGCTGAGAACCTGTGACATAAGCCAAAGGCTCACCTGCTGCAATACGAGCAAGACTGTCGACATAGAGTTGTTCTTGTTCTGCCGTCAATTCTTGATCCTTTTTCATGATTAAATCAAAAGAATCAATCTTGGTGATGTGCTCTAACAACCACGCATTTTCCTGACGTTCATAACTTTCAGGTTCACCACGATAGGCCAAAGCCTGTGCAATATTCATTAGCCACCATTCTGCTGTGCTAATAATGCCAACTGATCGGCTTGATATTCACGATGCAAACTATCTAGCAATTCAGTCAAATCACCTTCCATCACTGCATCTAACTTATACAGTGTTAAGTTAATACGATGATCAGTCATACGACCTTGTGGATAGTTATAGGTACGAATACGCTCAGAACGGTCACCAGAACCTACCAAGTCACGACGCATTTCAGACGTCGCTGCATCTGCCGCTGCGCGTTTAGCATTTTCTAAACGAGAAACCAATAGCGCCATCGCTTTGGCTTTGTTTTTATGTTGTGAACGTTCGTCCTGACATTCTACAACTGTACCCGTTGGAATATGGGTAATACGTACAGCAGAGTCAGTTTTGTTAATGTGCTGACCACCCGCACCTGATGCACGATAGGTATCAATACGTAGTTCTGAAGGATTAATTTCTACACTGGTGTCTACATCAATTTCCGGCAAAATCGCAACAGTACATGCCGAAGTATGCACACGACCTTGTGACTCAGTTGCAGGAACACGCTGTACACGATGCGCACCACTTTCAAATTTTAAGCGGCCATATACGCCTTCACCATTGATGAGGCAAATTACTTCTTTATAACCGCCATGTTCGCCGTCATTTTCAGACAACACTTCAATACGCCAACCTTGTGATTCAGCATATTTACTGTACATTCGATACAAGTCACCCGAGAAAATGGCAGCTTCGTCACCACCCGTTCCGGCACGGATTTCTAAATAGGCAGAGTTCGCATCATTCGGATCTTTTGGAATCATCAGAATGTTTAAGTCTACTTCAAGCTGACCAATCAAAGCTTTATTTTCTTTAATTTCTTCAACGGCCATTTCTTTGAAATCTGGATCCGTCATCATCACTTCAGCAGTTTCAATATCTTCTTCTGCTTGACGGTATTTTTTCCAAACTTCAGTGATTTCAGATAAATCACTATGCTCACGAGACAACTGACGGAAACGTTTATTGTCTGAAATGACTTCTACATCTGCGAGTAATGCATTTAATTCTTCGTGACGGTCAGAGAGCTGATCTAATCGTAAACGTAACGATTCTTTCATTTTTCAAAAAATCTCAATACACAGGCTCTACCGCTAAACTTTCACGGATATGCCAAAATTCAAAATAATGGCGCTAGTGTACCGATAATGGGTCTGAAATGACATATTTATTGTTTTTTGGCCTATCTATGAGCCTAAATATCAAAATGTGAACTTCATCACTCCTACCTTTCTCCACAAAGTCGTACAGATTTTCAGCATTCGACCGTTTTTTTCACAATATTAATAAAAATTATACAAACTAGACACTCAAATCACTAAATAAAGTGAAAGCTCTCCATATTTATAGCGAATAGTTTTGTTACATTTACTGCCATCGAAATGATTATGAAAAAGTCCTCGCGTTTATGAAGGACATGGAGTGAACTATGAAACTGAATACTCTTTTAATGACAGCCACTCTAGCAACTGCTTCTATGTTCACTGTGTCTGCAAATGCAGATAGTACAACACGCGTTGCTGCAGCTAGTGCATTAGGTAGTGTTGCAGGTACTGCAATTGGTAAAAACATGGGCGGTAATACCGGCGCTACAATTGGTGCTGCTCTTGGTGGTGCTGGTGGTGCTGCGGTAGCAAGTAATAAACGTAACCGTACAGAATCTGCAATCGGTGGTGCTTTAGGTGGTGGTACAGGTTATACCGTTGGTAAAAGCATGGGCGGTACAAACGGTGGTTACATCGGCTCTGCACTAGGTGCTGCTGGTGGTGCTGCTCTAGGTAATAAAATCTCTAAAGATAAAGCTTACGACAAACACCAAGAACGTAAATACAAAAAACGTTACCGTCGTCGTCACTAATTCAAAATTAGTGAGTCCTTATTGGATCGTGAAAAGAGCACCTTCGGGTGCTTTTTTTATGTATCGCCTTTTTTCAAATGATAAGTACAACTTTATTTATTGCACCTCAAATATGTAGAGTTGATCCACTCTATCCATGTAATCAATCATGTAGAAATAAAGTGCAAAATTTACATTGCAGCAACGGAACACGTATTTTATTTCACATCACGCTCCAAATATTTGCTATGTGTTTTCATATATTGATATCAACAGATAAACATCATGCTTCGTAAGGAGTTTAAAAATGAAAATTAATAAAATTCTATTCAGTGCAGCAATTGCCGCTTCAGCACTTACTATGACTGCAACACATGCAGGTAATAGCACCAATACTGCATTAACATCTGCTTTAGGCGGTGTAGTTGGTGCAGCAATCGGTAACCAAGTTGGCGGCCAAACTGGCGCAATGATTGGTTCGGCAATTGGTGGTGGTGCAGGTGCTGCAGCATCAGCAAACAAACGTGACCGTAATGGTGCCATCATTGGTGGCGCACTTGGTGGCGCGGGTGGTTATACCGTAGGTAAAAACATGGGCGGCACAAACGGTGGTTATATCGGTGCTGCACTTGGTTCAGCCGGTGGTTCTGCACTAGGTAAAAAAGTGTCTGAAGACCGTCGCTATGATGATCGCTATGACCGTCGTTATAACAACCGTGGCTATCGTACCAATAATTACAGCTACAACGACCGAGGCTACCGTGGAGACAATGGTCGTCACTTAGGTTGGTACAAAAACGGTAAACGTTAATCGATATATTTCAATGAAAAAAATCAGCACCTTCGGGTGCTTTTTTTTGTTTATAGAAATATGTTCATAAAAAACTTTAGATATATCTAAAATTAACTTTTTACAGCGTCCCACCACCATATCGAATTTATTCGATATACATTCGGCTTTTTATATCGTATTATTTCGATATAAAGATCTCTGAGAGAAAACATGCGTACTCTAGCCGATACAAAATTTTCAATACTTGAACTCGCACCTGTTCGAGATGATAAAACCATCGAATTTTCACTCAAACATGCACTCCAGTTAGCACAGAAAGCAGAACAACTTGGCTATGAGCGTCTATGGTTAGCCGAACACCACAATATGGATGGCATCGCAAGTTCTGCAACTGCGGTTTTACTCGGTTATCTCTTAGCAAATACACAATCCATCAAGCTCGGTTCAGGCGGGATTATGTTGCCCAACCATGCACCTTTGGTTGTCGCTGAACAATTTGGCACGCTTGAAACGCTATATCCCGGCCGTATTGAACTCGGCTTAGGTCGTGCGCCGGGTACTGACCAAACCACCATGCGCGCTTTACGCCGTGGCCGTCAGGAAACCGAAGATCAATTTCCACAAGATGTCCTTGAGATATTGCAATACTTTAAAGCACCTGAGCCACAGCAGCGCATCATTGCTACACCGGGACAAAATACACATGTTCCTGTATGGCTTCTAGGTTCAAGTCTATTCAGTGCACAACTCGCTGCACGTTTAGGTCTACCCTATTCTTTTGCTTCTCATTTCGCACCACGCATGCTTGGACAAGCAATTCAGCTCTATCGTGAGACTTTCCAAGCATCCGACTATTTAGATCAACCTTATGTTTCTATGGGCGTACCAACGGTTGTTGCTGAAACAGATGAAGAAGCAGAATATCTAGCAACGAGTGCTTATCAACGGGTTTTAGGTTTAATGCGTGGTCAAAGTTTAAAACTCAAAGCTCCAGTCGACAGTATGCAAGGCTTATGGTCTGCTGCAGAAAAGATGTCTGTCGACAATTTCTACGCTATGGGACAAGTCGGTTCAAATGCAACTGTTCGAACAGGTTTAGAAAACCTACTCACTAAATATGACGTTGATGAGTTTATTTTCACCTGCGACATTTACGATACCGATAAGCGCATTGAAAATTTCGAACGTTTAATGCAAATCAAAAATGATCTCGCTTAAGACTCTAAGCTTAATAATCTAATCCAAGCGTTTAATCCGTCTAAAGGCAGAATTGTGACTACATGTTTTGTGGTTCTTTAGACGGATAGCAGTCAACAGATAATATGGTTTCGGCTAACAACGACCAAACCTGTACTTAAAAACCATCATTGCTTCAACGAAATAATTGCTTTACTCATTTTTATTCCTGTATAAATATTAAACATAAGCAAATCAAAGAGAAAAATAAGCAAATGAGCCAATATATTAATAAACCCACACCCGCATTTATCGCAGCAAGTTGGTGTGCACTCATTTTAGGCGCTGTAGTGTTTTGCATAGGTTTATTCAATGCAAATATGATGCTGAATGAAAAAGGCTTTTATCTCATTTTATTGCTTTATGGATTATTTTCATCGGTTTCACTACAAAAAATCATTCGTGACCGTTTAGAAGGAATGCATGTCACTGCAATCTACTTTGGACTGTGCTGGGCATCCGTCATTATTTGCCTCGTACTTCTTGCCCTTGGTCTATGGAATGCTGAACTGGCATTAAGTGAAAAAGGGTTTTACATGATGGCTTTCCTAATGAGTTTGTTTGGTGCAGTTGCTGTACAAAAAAATATTCGTGATATGGACTATTTACGTACACATACCGACCAACCCGAACTTAAGCATTCAACCCCGAGTCAGCTTGACTATAACTCATCAGATGATGAACCACTTTAAAACTCACAAAATTTATAGATCTCAAAAGCTGTTCATGCAGGTCGCTCATTGTTTTATCGATCTGCTTGAGCGGTTAATGAACTACAACGCATAAAAAAATCAGTTCACTCCTAGAAATGTATAAATGACAAGGGCCAAGCAAATCAATTCTAGACAAATTGTATGACTCATCAGACTGAAAAAACGCTTTACCCCGACTGGCCCATCACAGAATATATTCCTATCTAAGACTCAACTAAAAAAACAAAAGACAAGGAATAAATATGGCCAACAAGCAGGATGCAACCCACCATATTTTTAATAATCATCTAGAGGATTTTGAACACTTTCGTGGAACGATCATCAGTTCAGAACAGATCAAAGATTATGACTTTAAGAATCAAAAAATCGCCATTATTGGGATAGATCAGCATGTGGTCTCTGAACTACATCATCTATGTCAGGTTGCAGATAACATCATGGTCTATCAAATCAAACCGCAATTTGTTTTACCGCGTACTGAACGTCTATTGAATAAATTAATTCAACATCCACTGATTGCAAAAAATCGACGTTTATTTAGCAATCGTATTAAGAGTATTTTGGCGATTCGCTTTTTAGAAGATCAAGTGCCGAACCATTGGTTAAGACATTTACTCAGTCCAAATACCGCAATTCAGAACAAAACCTTCCTAAAATCGGATCATTATTATGCAGCATTACAGCAGCCCAACTGCATCTTAAACACTTGGCCTATTGCAAAAATTCAGAGTAATTCAATCACGGCTTTAGATGAGCATACGTTTGAGTGTGATGTCATTGTGCGCAGCGAATCTAACCAGCCTAAAGAAAAGTAATTACATTGCAATTATTTTCACATGACAATTACTAGAATTTATCCGATTGATCAAAACTCACAACACCAATAGCCATCTCTGGTGGCTTTTGCTAGATCCCCTACGTTATTGAATACTTCTATTCGGTAAGGCTAAGGATTCTTAAAAATCCATAAATGAAAATAGCTTTAATCGTGCTACATGCTTTTTCAGCGCTCAGACTTAAATCATGCCTCCGACCTGCATCATCAGCTACAGTTCATTTATAGAAGTGCGATTTTTGAATAGTTATGATCAATTCTTCATGAAAATTTTATTTCAAACCAATAAATTTTCAGTCTCTTAATTTTGTCTTACACAACTCTTTTAATGACTAATTATAAGTAGGAAAATTTATACCGATGCTCATATTCAGCCGACATTTACTTATGTTCTAATCTATATTCAATAAGAAAATAACTGCTAAAAATCCAATTTTAATATCACTTCATATCTGCTTTTAAAGCCTAAATAGTCTCAATTCGAGCATTCCCCACCCACATCAATTAAATAAATGATGCCATTTCTTGAGATTTAACACCTAAAAGCGACTGTTTGATTATTTTTTATTCTATTTTCTGCCTATTTTTTTAGCATTTAAATCAGTATTTTTTAAAATTATGATCAAATATTAAACTGTATGTGCTAAATCTAGTATATACACTACTCTTATCAAGTAGATTATTCAGGCTTAATTCATAGATAAAAACACAGCAATACACGGATTATTTTAAAAGATTGAAGCTGTCAATTAGGCCATATTTTATAAATTTTCAGCCAAAAAAATTCATCAAATTGGTACACATTTGAATACAGAATTTGCTTAAATTTTAAGTCTAAATGTTGAGAAAAATTTTCATCAATATTTTAAATATTTATCATTCATTAAAAGTATGACAAGTCAAAAATTAATACTATTTTTATATAATTTATACAGTAATTTATTATCATTAAAAGAGCCACCGAAGTGGCTCAATTTACACTTAACCAATGCGACGTTTCAGTCCTGTCATTTGTAAAACACGTGTTGAAATTTCTTCAATCGACATTTCCGACACGTTTAAGTATTTAATTCCTTCTGAAATATAAATACCTTCAATCGCACGTAATTCCATCTGGCACTGACTAAAACTTGCATAACGGCTATTGGCCTTACGTTCTGAACGAATTGCTACAAGGCGCTCTGCATCAATCATCAAGCCAAATAACTTATGTTTATGCTCACGTAAAACTGCAGGTAAACGGTTGTCATCCAAGTCTTCTTCTGTCAACGGATAGTTCGCTACACGAATACCAAATTGCAAAGAGAGATAGATGGAAGTTGGTGTTTTACCCGAACGTGATACCCCGATTAAAATTAAGTCGGCTTTATCATAATGACGAGTACGTGCCCCATCATCGTTATCTAAAGCAAAATGCACCGCATCAATACGTGCTTTATAAGACTCAGAATCTGTTACTGCATGGGTTTGACCGACTAAAGTCGTAGGCGCAGTACCTAACTCGTCAGACAGTTTACTAATAAGCCCTTCAAAAACATCAAGATTTATCGCATTTGCAGTATTAATAATGTCACGTACATACGGGTCTACAAGGGTGTCAAACACCAAAGGCTTTTGACCGTCTTGCTGCGCTCTAAGATTGATCTCTGCAACCACATTTGTAGCTGCTTCTTCAGAGGTAATATAAGGAATAATATGAATGTCAAAATCTACATGAGGGAACTGGGCTAACAGTGAATGACCAAGCGTTTCTGCGGTAATCGCTGTCCCATCCGAAACAAAGAAAACACTACGCTGAATCTGTTTACCTTCTGACATTAAAATTCTCCTCCAAAATTTGTCTTAGTGCTATATAATCATTATAGTAAACCATCTTACATGACTGTCACTTAGTAAATTTAGAATGCTAAGTAATTTGTTATAATTTCATGCCAAGATAGTGATTAATACTGCAAAAGTGGAGTAACAACTTTGGAAGCGCGCGTAATTGGTCTAGAAAAATTAGGGAAACACGACGTAGAACTCGTGGGCGGTAAAAACTCATCATTAGGTGAAATGATCAGCCATCTCGCAAATGCTGGTGTATCTGTTCCTGGTGGTTTTGCTACTACAGCTCAAGCATATCGTGAATTCCTCGAGCAAAGTGGCCTAAACGCTAAAATTAACGCTGAACTTGCTGCACTCAATGTTGACGATGTAAATGCACTTGCTGAAACTGGTGCAAAAATCCGTCAATGGATTGTAGACACTCCGCTTACAGCTGAACTTGAAACAGAAATTCGTGAGGCTTTCACAGCTCTTTCAAACGGCAACCCTGATATCGCGGTTGCCGTTCGCTCATCTGCAACAGCAGAAGACTTACCAGATGCTTCATTTGCTGGCCAACAAGAAACTTTCTTGAACATCCGTGGTATCGACAACGTCCTTATTGCGATTAAAGAAGTATTTGCTTCACTTTATAACGACCGCGCAATTTCTTACCGTGTACACCAAAACTTCGCACATGACGTCGTTGCGTTATCTGCAGGTGTTCAACGCATGGTTCGCTCTGAAACAGGTGCAGCTGGTGTAATGTTTACACTAGATACAGAATCTGGTTTCCGCGACGCAGTTTTCATCACAGCTTCTTATGGCTTAGGTGAAATGGTTGTACAAGGTGCTGTAAACCCTGACGAATTCTATGTATCTAAACCACTTTTAAATGCAGGCAAACACGCTGTATTACGTCGTAACCTTGGTTCTAAACACCAAAAAATGATTTATGGTGAAGAAGGTGCTGCAGGTAAGTCAGTGGTTGTTGTAGACGTTGAAAAAGCAGATCGTCAACAATTCGCTTTAAATGACCACGAACTTCAAGAACTTGCTAAACAAGCATTGATCATTGAAAACCACTATGGTTCAGCAATGGACATCGAATGGGCGAAAGATGGCGATGATGGTCAAATCTATATCGTTCAAGCACGTCCTGAAACTGTGAAGAGCCGCCAAAACGTTGGCACCATGGAACGTTACCTACTTAAGCAAAAAGGTAATGTAGTTTGTGAAGGCCGTTCAATCGGTCAACGTATTGGTTCTGGTCGCGTTCGTATTGTGACTTCAATCAAAGAAATGGACAAAGTTCAAGACGGCGATGTACTTGTATCTGACATGACTGACCCAGATTGGGAACCAGTAATGAAACGTGCAGCTGCAATTGTCACTAACCGTGGTGGCCGTACTTGTCACGCTGCGATTATTGCACGTGAGCTTGGTGTTCCTGCAATTGTAGGTTGTGGTAATGCGACTGAAGTATTGACTGACGGTCAAGAAGTGACTGTTTCTTGTGCTGAAGGTGACACAGGCTTTATTTACGAAGGTGCTTTGGACTTTGAAATCCAACGCAATTCTATCGAATCTATGCCTAAACTTCCGTTCAAAATCATGATGAACGTAGGTAACCCTGACCGCGCATTTGACTTTGCTCAAATTCCTAACGAAGGTGTTGGTCTTGCTCGTCTTGAGTTCATCATCAACCGTATGATCGGCGTACATCCTAAAGCATTGCTTAATATTGACAGCCTACCACGTGAAACTCGTGCTGCTGTAATGTCACGTACTGCGGGTTATGCATCTCCTATCGAATTCTATGTTGAAAAACTAGTTGAAGGTATTTCTACACTTGCTGCAGCGTTTGCTGACAAACCAGTGATTGTTCGTATGTCTGACTTTAAGTCAAACGAATATGCAAACTTAATCGGTGGTAAGTTATACGAACCTGAAGAAGAAAACCCAATGCTTGGCTTCCGTGGTGCAAGCCGCTATGTATCTGATAACTTCCGTGATTGCTTCGAACTTGAATGCCGCGCACTGAAAAAAGCACGTGACGAAATGGGCTTAACTAACATTCAAATCATGATTCCTTTCGTACGTACTGTTGCTGAAGCGAAACGTGTTATTGAATTGTTAGCACTTAACGGCCTCAAACGTGGTGAAAATGGTCTTAAAGTGATCATGATGTGTGAACTTCCAACTAACGCATTGTTGGCTGAACAGTTCCTTGAACATTTCGACGGTTTCTCTATCGGTTCTAACGACTTAACTCAGTTAACACTCGGTCTAGACCGTGACTCTGGTATCGTTTCTCACCTATTTGATGAACGTGATCCAGCCGTTAAAGCACTTCTTTCAATGGCAATCCATGCTTGTCGTAAAGCTGGCAAATACGTAGGTATTTGTGGTCAAGGTCCTTCAGATCACCCTGACCTAGCTAAATGGTTAATGGAACAAGGCATCGAGTCTGTTTCGCTTAACCCAGACTCAGTATTAGACACATGGTTCTTCCTTTCTGAAGAAAAAGCTCAACAAGCTTAATAAACTGTGTTAAAAAAAGACCCACATGTGGGTCTTTTTTTTTATTTATACTTTTACAGACGTTTTTTGAGATTTTAGTTTTATGCAGATTTACTTGGCACGAAATAACCAACAAGCTGGTCCCTACACCTTAGAACAACTTAACCAAATGCTCGCGAGCCAACAAGTGTTACTCACGGACTTGGTTTGGCACCAAGGTATGACCGAATGGAAAGCTTTGGGTGAACTCACTCAAGGTCAGTTGGTTTATATGCCTGCAGGATATACTGCACCAACAGCATTCGAATCAAATCAAACTGCAACTACGCCATCAAATACCTACGCACAGTCTCAAGCGGTACAAGAGCAAACTAGCCTAGCAAGTATTCCTAAACGTGTCCTGGCTAAAATCGTCGATTTACTCCTTTGGATACCGGCAACTTTTATCTTAACGGCATTTTTTAATCCAAGTGAAAAGACACAATTTGCAAATCTGAATGAACAGTTTATGCAAGCTGTGATGACCCCAAATGCTGACCCCAATGTTTTACAAGCACTACAAACACAAATGGTTGAGATGTTTCCCAACCAAGCTTGGATTGCAATGTTTGCTTACCTCTTCATTATGCTTTTCATTCAAGCGTATTTGATTGCTAAATCTGGTCAAAGTATTGGTAAAAAAATCACCAAAATTAAAATCGTAGATGCCGAAACCAGCCAACCTGTAAACCTCATGCGTGGCTTCACTTTACGTAGTGTTTTATTTATTTTTCTGAACTTTTTATCGATGCCTTTAAGCGCAATCATTGATTCCGTTTTTATTTTCGGCAAAAAGCGTCAAACTTTGCATGACAAGTTAGCAAAAACCAAGGTAATAAACCAATAACTTTCACTTTTATTGAGGGATGAATTTCTCATCCCTTTTTTGTGCATTACATTGAAATTAAAATAAAATTCAGATAAAAAAAACACAATCCCGACCAACAAAATAGGGTTTTAATACAGTCATTTAAAGCATCTTTATGTATAGCTTAGTTTGCCGATATCAGGCATAATGCCCTACAACGTAGCGGTGTCACATCATTGTGAACTTTTTTCATATCTGAAAAATCACAATCATGCGACACTTTATTCGCTATCCCAATTTTAAAAATTAGGGAATGGGACTCTTCACCGAGGTTGTAAAATGAGACAAACAATTTTAGCTGTATTGTCTTTATCTGCGATCGCTGCACTCTTAACTGGGTGTGGTGGTGATATGGTACTTCTAAACTCAAAAGGTCCAGTTGCTGAAGGTCAGTCAAACCTCATGCTTACTGCGATCTACCTAATGTTGTTGGTAGTTATTCCATCAGCACTTATGGCTCTTTGGTTTGGTTGGAAATATCGCGCGTCAAATAAAGATGCAGACTATGCACCTACTTGGGCACACTCGACTGCAATTGAAGTTGTAGTTTGGGGTATTCCCGTAATTATTATCGCTATTTTAGCTTGGTTAACTTGGTGGGGTTCCCACAAGTATGACCCTTACCGTCCACTCGAGTCAGATAAAGCTCCTTTAACTGTTCAAGTTATTGCTGAACAATTTAAATGGATCTTCATCTACCCTGAACAAGGCATCGCGACTGTAAACGAGATCCGCTTCCCTGAGAAAACTCCTGTAAGCCTTCGTTTAACATCTAACTTCACAATGAACTCATTTTTCATTCCGGCGTTAGGTGGTCAGATTTATGCTATGGCAGGTATGCAAACTCACTTGAACTTATTAGCTGATGAAACTAGTCCTGCTGAAGGCTTCCGTGGTTTCTCTTCTAACTATTCAGGTTATGGCTTCTCACAAATGCGCTTCCGTGCACATGCTGTGACTGATGCTCAGTTTGCTGAATGGGTTTCTGCTGTTAAAGCTGGTAATGGTTCTTCAGTTAATCCTGAAGCGGTTCAAAAAACTGTTTTAGACCAAGCTGAATTTGCAACCTTACGTGACGGCAACCGTTCTAAACACCAGATCGAAGTTTTAGTTGCCAAAGCAACTACTCCTGAAGAGAAGGCTCTAGCTGAAGCAATGAAGCCTTACCCTACTAAGCCACACCCAGTGACTTACTATTCTTCAGTTGAACCTAAATTGTTCGAATCAGTGATTAACAAATACATGAGCAACTACCACGGTGCTGATCATACAGCTACTGTTGGACACGAAGCTGCTGCTTCTGAAGCTCATGCAAGCGTTGAACATGCGACTGTTGCAGGGGAATAAGACATGAGCTTATTAGGTAAGTTAGGACCAGATGCAATTCCACACGACCCAATCGTGTTGGTTACTGTTGCAATGATGATCCTTGGCGGTATCGCAATTGTTGCTGGTATCACCTACTTTAAAAAATGGGGCTACTTGTGGAACGAATGGTTCACATCTGTAGACCATAAAAAAATTGGTATCATGTATATCCTCGTGTCAATTGTCATGCTTGTGCGTGGTTTTGCCGATGCGATTATGATGCGTCTTCAACTGTTCCTTGCAAAAGGTGGCGGTGAAGGTTACTTACACCCAGAACACTATGACCAGATCTTTACTGCCCATGGCGTAATCATGATCTTCTTCGTAGCAATGGGTCTAGTTGTTGGTTTAATGAACGTTGCTGTACCACTTCAAATTGGCGCACGTGACGTAGCATTCCCATTATTAAACTCTCTTAGCTTCTGGTTATTCGCCGGCGCTGCGGGCTTAATGATGGCTTCTCTTGCAATTGGTGAATTCGCTGCAACAGGTTGGATGGCTTACCCTCCACTTTCTGGCATCGAATACTCTCCAGGTGTAGGTGTAGACTACTATATCTGGGCACTTCAGGTTTCTGGTCTAGGTACGCTTCTTACTGGTGTTAACTTCTTCGTTACCATCATCAAAATGCGTGCGCCTGGCATGAAACTTATGGACATGCCTATTTTCACTTGGACTGCATTAGTTACTGTAGTGCTTATCGTTGCAACATTCCCAGTTTTGACTGCGACTATTGCAATGCTTTCACTTGACCGTTACTTCGGCTTCCATTTCTTTACAAATGACATGGGTGGTAGCCCAATGTTGTATGTAAACTTGATTTGGACTTGGGGTCACCCGGAAGTTTACATCTTGGTATTACCAGCTTTTGGTATTTACTCAGAAGTTACTGCTGTGTTCTCACGCAAAGCGTTGTTCGGCTACAAATCTATGGTGTACGCAACTGTAGCAATTGGTGTTCTTTCACTAGTTGTATGGGTTCACCACTTCTTTACAATGGGTGCTGGTGCCAACGTTAACGCGTTCTTCGGTATCATGACCATGATCATTGCGATCCCTACTGGTGTGAAAATCTTCTCTTGGTTATTCACTATGTACAAGGGCCGCATCACCTATACAACTCCAATGCTTTGGACACTTGGCTTCCTTGTGACTTTCGGTATTGGTGGTTTAACAGGCGTATTAATGGCAGTTCCACCAGCGGACTTCTTAGTACACAACTCTTTATTCCTTATCGCTCACTTCCATAACGTAATTATTGGTGGTGTAGTGTTCGCGATGTTCGCGGGTATCATTTTCTACTGGCCAAAAATGTTTGGTTGGAAATTGAATGAAACTTGGGGTAAAGCAGCGTTCTGGTTCTGGTTCTTCGGTTTCTACTTTGCATTCATGCCACTTTATATCCTTGGTTTCATGGGTATGACTCGTCGTTTGAATACATATGACAACCCTGAATGGGATCCGTACTTAGCGATCGCTTTATTTGGTTCTGTATTGGTTGCTATCGGTATCTTCTGTTTTGTTATGCAAATCGTTGTTGGTTTCCTTCAACGCAAAGACAACATGGACGTTACTGGCGATATCTGGGATGGTCGTACTCTTGAGTGGGCTACTTCATCTCCTTCACCATTCTATAACTTTGCTTATCTTCCAAAGATCAATGGTATTGATACTTTCTGGACTGACAAAGAAAATGGTGTTGCTTACGCTAAGCCAACTACATACGAAGACATCCATATGCCTACAAACCGTGCGGCAGGTTTCGTAATTGCAATGTTTATTACAGTTATGGGCTTCGCATTAATCTGGCATATCTGGTGGTTAGTCGTTGTAACTTTCATTGCTTCAATTATCAGCTTCATCGTTTCTTCTTTCACAAAGAAAGTGGACTACTATGTTCCAGCTGCAGAAGTTGAACGTATTGAAAATGAACGCTACGCGCTTCTTGAAAAACATTTGAAGAAGGACTAAGACAATGGCTGAAGTACTTCATCACGACAACCACGGACATGACGAACATCATCATCACGATGATACTGACATCACTGTCTTTGGTTTCTGGACTTACTTGATGAGTGACTTGGTTCTTTTCGGGACACTCTTCATCGCGTTCGCTGTATTAAGTAGCCACGTTCCAGTGGGTACGCCAAGTGCACAAGAGCTGTTTGGTGAATCTTTAGGTTTCGTTTTAACTGAAACTTTCGCCCTTCTTATCTCTTCTGTAACTTTTGGTTTTGCTGTTCTTGCAGCATACAAGAAAAATGTTGGTCAAGTTTTAACTTGGTTAGCAGTTACTTGGGTATTTGGTGCAGCCTTCATTGGCATGGAACTTTATGAGTTCAACCATTTAGTTCATGCTGGTCATGGCCCAAGCACAAGTGCGTTCTTATCTGCGTTCTTTACTCTAGTTGGTACGCATGGTATTCACGTAACTTCTGGTTTGGTATGGATGCTTGTGTTGATGTTCCAAATCAAGAAATATGGTTTGACACTTCCAAACACTCGTCGTCTTGCTTGCCTAAGCTTGTTCTGGCACTTCCTTGACATCGTTTGGATCTGCGTATTCAGCGTTGTTTACTTGATGGGAGTTATCTAATGAGTCACGATCATAACTCTGCTGGTGCAGCTCACGGTAACGTTAAACAATATACAATCGGTTTTATCCTTTCTGTTCTACTTACCGTAATTCCATTCGGTATGGTAATGGCAGGTGGTTTTAGCCGTGGTCTATTGGTTGCCGTAATCGCGATTACTGCGGTTGCTCAGGTTCTTATTCAGTTAGTTTACTTCCTGCATATGAACTCTTCTTCAGAGCAACGCTGGAACGTGATTGCATTTGTTTATACAATCCTCACAATTGCTATCCTTTTAGTAGGTTCTGTGTGGATTATGAACTACCTTCACTTCAACATGATGATCTAAACTGGTCGTCATGCTGAAAAAGTATTTATTCCTGACTAAACCAGGAATTCTCTTTGGTAACTTTGTTACCGCTTTGGGTGGCTACTTTGTAGCTGCCCAAGGTTCTGTAGATTTCCTTCTGTTGCTTCTCACCCTCTTAGGCACCCTCTTTGTGGTCGCTTCTGGATGTGTTGTCAATAACGTTATTGACCAAGACATCGATTCAAAAATGCAACGCACTCAAAATCGTGCGATGGTTAAAAAATCAATCTCGATTCCTGTTGCTTTAGTTTTTGCTTTAGTTTTAGGTGTATTTGGTTTTAGCATTTTATGGTTCTGGGTAAATGCTTACGCTTTTCTTTTTGCTGTTATTGGTTTTGTCGTATACGTTGGTTTTTACAGCTTATGGACAAAACGAACAACAATTCATCAAACCATTATCGGCAGTCTTTCTGGCGCAGCGCCACCTGTAATCGGGTATACGGCTGTTGCAAACCAGTTTGATTTAGGTGCATTACTGATTTTTATTGGTTATGCATTTTGGCAAATGCCTCATTCTTGGGGAATTGCAGTTTACCGATTTGATGACTACAAAAATGCAGGAATTCCAATTTTACCTGTAGCACGTTCAATTCATCGAACCAAGGTTGAATCTTTGGTTTACGTGATTTTGTTCTGCATCACCATGAACGGTTTATACTTTTATGGTTATGCCAATTGGATTTATATGATTGTCCTGAATGCCTTAAGTCTGTATTGGATTTATTTAACCATTCAAGGATTCAAAGCTGAAGATGATCAAGTTTGGGCAAAACAATATTTCATGTTTTCGGTCAAATTGATCACAGTGATTAGTTTAATTTTTAGTTTTACTTCCACTGCCCCTCTAAAGCCAATTGTATTTTTTTAAAGAAGATAGAGTTTTACTCTATCTTTTTTATTTCTATATCTCTTCAATGTATCCCTGCAACTTGATAATATCGCAGCCACAATTATAAATTTATACCTGCGCTATGTCATACCAACAACAATTCATTCGCTCTTCATTTTTAACACTGTGTATACCTTTTACTCTTTTGTTTGGCTTACCAAGCAATGCAGGTGTAGACATGTCATGTGAACCCTCAACACAGGTTGATGGTCATCGCTATAATTCTTGTGACAATTTACCTGTACTTAGCCCTGCAAATGACAATCGAACTAATATTCTGCTTTTACTCAGTGATATGGGTTTGGCCAAAATTAATATCGAAGAATCAAATTCAACACTATGGATGACCAACTATAGTAAAGTTCCGTTTGAGTTTTCAAATATCATCGATCATAGTACCAATAAACTGCCAAACGCACGGAGTCAAATCACGAATCCACCCTTAATTTATAATGAGCATTGCATTAGTCTAAAATCTGGCGCGCAAGCATTTATTCAGCAAGTCAAAACAGATACAAAACTTTCAAATACAGAAAAAGATATATTAATCCGTGAACGTCAAAAAATTGCAGAATGCACGGACAAGCTGAATTTAATCACCGTGAATTCGAATTGGTCAGTACCTACACGTCAATATGCATCCTATCTAAACGCCACAATTTCTTTTTATAATGCTAACTTTTCCACAGCAACGAAGATTTATTCAGTACTCACCAGTGTTGATCAAGCATGGCTCAAAGAAACCTCTCAATATATGCTGATTCGAAGCTCTCTAGATGAAGCCTATCAAAGTGGTGTTCGTGAATATGGTGATCTTGACCATAACAAGCTCAATCAAAATTTGCTCTCTACTTTTTTTAATAACATTACCCAGTACTTTAAGCTCTATCCGCAAGGTCAATATGCTGCAAGTGCTCGTGGTTATTTGCGTCGTGGTTTTTGGCTGAGTGGCAAACATGATTTACTCATTAATGAATATGTATGGCAAATCAATAACCCTAAATCTCGTGTTTATAATTTAGAAATTCCCAATTTACCTTATGAAATAGATCGTCGTGTTTTTCAGTCAAAACATTTTCATGTCAAAAACCTGAAAGATCCATTTTTTCTTAGCATTTATGACCTTATGCATATGCGCGAAAAACAGTCTGATGATGACATTGTGATTTCGTGGGCTGAACTCAATGCACAAAAAAATTACTTTAAAGACCAACCTGAACTGTTCCACTATTTACAGGCCAATCATTTATTTTATGTGCAAAACAAAGCACAAGAAGCACTCAAATATCTGCCACAACAAGCACCGAGCAGCATCAATAGTTACCTACAGTTGAGTCAGCTACTACTTAAAGGTCGTATTCTGGAAGCAAGTGGGCAAAATCAAGCTACTCAACAATATTGGGAAAACCTACTTTCCATCAGCAAAACCGCCGAACAACGAGGTTTGGCAGAACTCATGCTTTACCCTTATTATGCAAAGCTAAATAATGCTGCGCTTTTTGTCGGTAAACTCGCAAAAATCAAACAAGCTTCCCTTCAGAAAAGCTTTATTGAAAATATAGCGAATGAACGTAGTTTGATGTCGATCATTCAAGATCAAACAGCACAAACCGATCAGAAAAATTTAGCGATTAATACGATATTGCAAAAATCTTTGATTCATCAAAACTACAATTTATTCAATCAAGCCTACGCACTTTTACCTAAAAATGCTGCGCAATATATTTATAACAATGAAAAATTCGAACACTATAAAAACCAACCCCCACTGGGCGATTTTGTATGGAAAGGTACAAAAATCAGTCATAGTTTACAATGCCCTGATTTATATACACTAACGCAAAAACTTGAAAAATCCCCTCAAGATTTAACGCTACGCTTGTGCCTAGGTGAATATATTCGTTCCGAACAAGGCTATAGCGTACATCATCAAACTTATGTCGAAAAAGACCAAACAAGTTTTCAAGGCACCGTCTTTACTCGTGGGCAGGTCTATAAAGACATTATGAAACAGAGTGCCGATCCTAAGTTAAAAGCCTATGCCCTATATCGTTCTATTATGTGTTATTCACCCAATGGTACGAATGATTGCCAAGATCAAGACGTAGTTCAATCAGTTAGAAAACAATGGTTTAATCAAATCAAACGTGACTATCCTGACACTTCTTGGGCTAAATCTCTAAAATATTATTGGTAAATAGCTTATGTGGCCATTGAGTAAGTTTGCAAAAACAATTTGTCTTTTGTTTATATCAGGCTTGGTTTTATGTACTGCTTGCTCACCGGCTCAATCTGAAAATTCATCTTTATTGAAAGCAGATGTAGATCCTTCACGGTATGTTGATGCACGGCAATATGCAAGTTTTTGGATTTGGGGCAATATTTCTAGTAGCCCCTACTTACAGCAAGCCTCAGAGCTTTATATTTTACAAGGTGAAATGAATTGGAATAAACCTTTAAAGCAATCCGAGTTTATCCCACAAGGTATTCAAGTCCTCCATAAACCACAGCAGAAAATTTGGATTGTAATCCGTAGCCATCATTTACAATGGTCAAATAACAATATTCAGCAAATTTTGCAGCGGCTTAAACATTGGGAAAATAACGGCAATCAGATCCAAGGCTTACAAATCGATTTTGACGCCAAAACTAAAAACATTCATCAATATGCCTTATTCCTTGAAAATATACGAAAGCAACTACCTCAAAAATATCGTTTAAGCATTACTGGTTTAATGGATTGGACCAATGTTCAAGATCAGCAAACGCTCAGTATATTGCGCCGCAATATTGATGAGATCGCCATTCAAACTTATCGTGGTAGTGCCACGATCGAGAATTACACGAGTTATCTGAATAAAGTCTCAAAATTGAAACTACCCTATAAAATAGGCCTCGTACAACATGGCCGTTGGCACGCACCTCAACATTTAATTAATGATCCTTATTTTAAAGGTTATGTGGTGTTTTTATTACGTACCGCTAATCGGCCTTAAACCATAAATAATTCAAGCATTTTAAATCCATGCCTTGTATTTCAAACCTAAACGCTCTAAAATTCACGCTTCGCAATTATTGCGACACAACTTTGGTTGTGACTCCTTGCTTCAATCAATTAATGATTGGGGCTGCCTAAACCGTAAGGAGCTGACAATGCGTCACTACGAAATCGTACTATTGGTACATCCAGACCAAAGCGATCAAGTTGTGGGTATGGTAGAACGTTACCTAACTCACATCAAAGAAGCTGAAGGTCAAATCCACCGTCTTGAAGACTGGGGTCGTCGTCAATTGGCTTACCCAATCAACAAGATCCACAAAGCTCACTACATTCTTATGAATGTTGAGTGTGGTCAAACTACTCTTGATGAGCTAGAAGAATTGTTCCGTTACAACGACGCAATCATTCGTAGCCTTATCATCCGTCGTGAAAACGCTATCACTGAAGAGTCACTATTGGCTAAGAGTGCTGAAGAAAAACGTGCGCGTAAAGCTCAACGTGAAGAAGCACAACAAGCTCAAGACTCTGCTGAAGCATAAGGAGAACATAACATGGCACGTTTTTACCGTCGTCGCAAGTTCTGCCGCTTTACAGCTGAGAACGTTACGTACATCGACTACAAAGATATCGACACTTTAAAACAGTACATCACTGAAAACGGCAAGATTGTTCCTAGCCGTATTACAGGTACTAAAGCTCGTTACCAACGTCAATTAGCGCTTGCTATCAAACAAGCTCGCTACTTGTCTTTGATCCCTTACACTGACAATCATAAGTGAGGTTGAGCTGTGGATATTATCTTATTACAACGCATTAAAAACCTTGGTAAATTAGGCGATAAAGTTTCAGTTAAAGCTGGTTACGGCCGTAACTTCCTTATCCCTCAAGGTAAAGCAGTTGCTGCTACTGAAGCTAACACTGCTGCATTTGAAGCTCGTCGTGCTGAACTTGAGAAACAAGAAGCTGAGGTATTAGCTGCTGCTCAAGCACGTGCTGACCAATTGAACGAAGTTAACATCGTGATCACTGCTAAAGCTGGTGACGAAGGTAAACTATTCGGTTCTATCGGTACTCGTGACATCGCTGACGCGTTAACTAATGCTGGTCTTGTTGTAGACCGCGCAGAAGTTCGTTTACCAAATGGTGCGCTTCGCAACACTGGTGAATTCAACATCGCAATCCAATTGCATCATGATGTTGTTGCAGAAGTTCTAGTTACTATCGTAGCTGAGTAATTTCTTGCAAAGAAAAGAGCATGCTTACGCATGCTCTTTTTTTATCTGTAAAAAATAGTGCTCCAACTTTTTTATATTTTTAACTCTTCATTCAATTCAATGTATGACGAATTAATCGGAAATACTTGTTCGCATTTCTGTAGAAAACGCCTATCATTTCAGTTCAATGAAGAGTTGAAAAAACTGTAATTAGCACCCATTTCCATCACATTAAATGGTTTCAGCATCAGGGATTTTTATGTCACAGGCGAATGCCAGCAAGCCAAACTCTACGCCAACAGCAAAAACCACAGAACAAAGTTCGTTGAAAGAGTTTCGTACCCCACCCCATAACCTAGCGATTGAACAAGCTGTGCTTGCTGCACTGATGACCGTTGCAGAATCTTTTGAGCAAGTGGGTGATGTACTGACTGAAGCTGATTTTTATGCGACCCGTCATAAATATATTTTCCGTGCCATCGACCAGTTATCAAAAGATAGCTCACCTTATGATGCGGTCTTGGTCAATGACTGGCTGATTAAACAAAACTTGCTCGATGCTGCAGGTGGCGAAGAATATCTGATGCAACTCATGTCAGATTCACCTTCAAGTTTCTATAACCTTGAAACTTATGCTGCAAAAATTAAAGAATTTTCCACTTTACGCAGCATGATTAAAGTCAGCTCGGAGATTTTACAAAATGCCTATGACACCAAAGGTCGTACGGTCAGTGAAATTTTAGATCTGGCAGAAACCAATATTTTCTCGATTGCCGAACAACACAACAATAACGCCAAAGCACAAGGCCCTAAAGCCATTAACTCTGTCGTTGCTAGTGTTTTTGATAAGTTGAATGAACTTTCTCAAACTGAAGGCAGTATCACGGGTTTAACCACTGGATTTGTTGAACTTGATAATAAAACCTCAGGTATGCAAGCAGGCGATTTGATTATTGTGGCGGCCCGTCCATCGATGGGTAAAACTACTTTTGCCATGAACTTGGTTGAAAGTGTGCTGTTTAATAACAACCTGCCCGCTCTAGTTTACTCTATGGAGATGCCCGCTGACTCGATTGCCATGCGTTTGATATCCTCGTTCGGTCGTGTACACCAAGGGCATTTACGTGCAGGTAAAATGGATGCAGATGAATGGTCGAAAGTAACCAGTACCATTGTGCATCTCCAAGAAAAGAATTTGTATATCGATGACTCGTCTGCACTACCTCCAACGGAAGTACGTGCCCGCGCGCGCCGAATTGCCAAAATGCACGGCGGTAAACTTGGCTGCATCATGGTCGATTACTTGCAGCTTATGAAAGTACCCGGTATGGGCGATAACCGTGTTGGCGAGATCTCAGAAATTTCCCGAAGCTTAAAAGCACTGGCTAAAGAAATGCACTGCCCAGTAATTGCACTGTCACAGTTGAACCGATCACTGGAAAACCGTCCTAATAAACGCCCAGTGATGTCCGACTTACGTGAATCAGGTGCAATCGAGCAGGATGCCGATTTGATCATGTTTATTTACCGCGACGAGGTTTATAACAAAGAATCTAAAGAAGCGGGTACTGCAGAAATTATTATTGGTAAACAGCGTAACGGTCCAATTGGTACTGTGCGTCTTGCCTTTGAAGGTCAATACACCAAATTTAGTAACCTCTCCCCTGAGTTTTATGCTCAGTATGATGATGAAGAGTAAAGACTTTTTATCATCCATTAATTCATCGACCCTGTAGGAGTATTTAGGGTGCGCCAAGCTACAGTTTATATTGATCAACAAGCACTTCAATATAATTTAAACCGTGTCAAACAACTTGCCCCAACCGCTAAAATTGTAAGTATGGTGAAAGCCAATGCTTATGGACATGGAGTTAAAGACTGCTTAGCAGCCTTAAAAGACAGTGATGCCTTCGGTGTTGCCTGCCTAGAAGAAGCCTTAGAAATTCGTGAACTGGGTTATGAACAACCCATTACGTTGATTGAAGGCATTTTCTCAGATGATGAAATGCAAATTATCATCGATAAAAAAATTGAATGTGTGGTGCATCATCAGCAACAACTAAATTGGTTACGTGAGCATAAAGATGCCTATATCGCTCAAGGTCTGAAAGTTTGGGTTAAACTCAACAGCGGTATGAACCGTTTAGGTTTTAAAGTGCCTGAAATTATTGATGTTATCAATGCATTAAAGGCGGAAGGTTTTACTTGCGTACTGGCTATGCATTTTGCCAATGCTGACGCAGAAAATCATCCACTAAATGACCAACAACGTGAACAATTCTTACACGTAAAAGAAGCTTGTGCGCCAATCATGGGTTCGTGCTGTAACTCGGCTGCGATTTTCAAATGGCCAGAACTGAATTTTGATTTTGTTCGCCCAGGCATCATGCTATATGGCGCGACACCTTTCTCAGACCGTTCTGTAGAAGCATTAGATCTTAAACCGGTGATGACCTTTACCGCTGAAGTGATTGCTTTAAATACCATTCAAGCTGGTGAATCTGTGGGTTATGGATCGACTTTCGTTGCAGAACAAGAAATGAATCTTGCGATTGTGTCGATTGGTTATGGTGACGGTTATCCACGTGCCTTCCCTAAACAAAACTATGTATCCATCCATGGACAGAAAACGCGTGTGATTGGCCGTGTTGCCATGGATATGATTGCGATTGATATCACCGGTATGCATGCACCGATAGGCACTGAAGTTGAGCTTTGGGGCAAAGATCGTCTGGTTGATGACGTTGCAGAAGCGAACGGAACCATTGGCTATGAATTATTATGCCGTATGAGCGCGCGCCCTGTACGTAAATTAGCTTAATTACGCCAAATCAAAAAGCCCAGATCAAATCTGGGCTTTTTTTTATCTCGCTTTTTTTATTCACTTTTTAAATTGATCGATTTGTTGATCAAATGGTTATTGAAAATAGTCAGCTGTTGGTTTTGCCAATTCAATCAAACCCTGACGCAATGCTTCTGACCAGCCTTTACTGATCATGGTGAAATATGGGTCCTCTTCATAAATGCGCTTACCATTTGGTATTTCTAAACTGTCTTTTTTATAAACCAAAGCATCTAAAGGCATACCCACTGACACATTTGAGCGTATCGTTGAATCAAAAGAAATTAAGCTACAACGCATTGCTTCATCGAGTGGCATATCGTAACGCAAAGTTCGGTCAAGTATCGGCTTACCATATTTACTTTCTCCAATTTGAAAATATGGGGTATCCGGTGTCGCACAAATAAAATTACCTTGCGGATAGATATTATATAGCTGCATATCAGCGCTACCAATTTGACCACCTACTAATAAACTACAGTAATAATTACTTTGTTCTAAAATATCTGAGGTGACATCAGAGATAACTTTTTTTAAGGTATGCCCGACCAATTCAGCCACTTCGAACATCGTATTTACACTATATAAATTCGGCTCTTGTTTGACCTCTAGCTGATTTTGTAAATGCCCGATGACCGCTTGTGTAGTAGCTAAATTCCCAGAGGTTTGGATGGTAATAAATCGCTCACCCGCAATACCAAAGGTATAAAGTTTACGAAAAACTGAAATATGGTCAACTCCTGCATTTGTACGTGTATCACTGACAAACACCATGCCATCTTTTAATCGTAATGCACAACAATAGGTCATTTTTATCCCTCAAATGATTAACAACTCAACACTTGTACAATTGAGCTCATTGACTCAATACCACCTTTATCACGAACACCTCGAACAGGAGCTACATCCCAGTAATCCCGCCCAATCGCGACATAAATATGTGATTGTGGTGTAAATAACTGATTACTGACATCAAAACAAAACCATTTATTTTCGATATAGACTTCTACCCAAGCGTGACTGGCAAGGTGGCTACTATTCGGTACAAATAAATACCCAGAAATATATCGTGCAGGAATACCCAAATAGCGACACATTGCGATCATGACATGAGTATGATCCTGACATACCCCTTGTTTATAATGAAAAGCATCTATTGCAGAAGTACGTACAGATGTCTGATTCGAAACATAGGGAATATGAGTCAAGATCGCTTCAGCCAAACGAATCAGATTGGCACGATTGATACGAGGGACATAACAGTCGGCAAAACTTTTCATGTGAATATCGCACTGCGTACTCGGCGTTGGCTGTAAAAATAATTTTGGGTTTAAATCATCTGCATTTGAATCAGTTGAGCTCAAATTCATCTCTACGATGCCCTGCGCCATAATGGTCATTTGCAGATAAGGTTCGCGCTGCGTTGTGGTCAACCACACATTACCAAAAGTATCCAATTGCATATCACGTTGCCCCGGCACACTCACATCCCAATTTTGCACCTGTTGATGCGCATTAGTGGATGGGGTCATTTTGATATATTGAATGCTTCTGCTAACCACATCAGTGTAAACATAATGGGTCTGATGGTTGATCATGAGCCTCATACAGCCACCTCAAACATATTTTGGATATGATCACTGAAATGGTAAAAATTTTGGCTATTCGGTTGTTGCTTTAGTGCCTGCCATGCCTCTTGCACGTTTTCCCAGCCAAACTGAACCAAAGCGATTACGATATGTTCAATCTTCGCTAGGGTGTATTGAATCTCCTGCTGCATGCGTAACTGGCGATCAAGCTGCTCTATGGCTTGTCCTAAACTAAAAAATAAAAATACATCTTCAGATTCGGACTCTAAAACATCTTGGCAATCTGTTACCACGTCACAGATATAACCCGGGTTATCACTCGCATTACGAATTAAACGGCTGAGTTCTGCATAACTTTTTGCTGAAAGCACACCCCTTAAGTCCTGTATATTACTTTGCGCATATTTAAATTGGCTGGAAAATGACGCCGGTTGCTCCGCATTTAAAACCAATTCATTCATTGAGTCGGCATCGAAGGCTGGTAAACAAAAAGCATGTGCATAGTTCAATGCCGTATCGACATCTTGAAATGGAAAAATACTGCATAAATATTGAGTGCGTGCTAAATAACGTCCCAACCAAAAAATATGTTCTGCATTACTGTTTAATAAAATCATGTTTTGCTCCTTCACTGAAGTGCTATGAGCGTAAATCGTCTACAACCCATGTATCTTTAATCCCGCCGCCTTGTGAAGAATTCACCACCAATGAACCTGCTTGCATTGCAACACGAGTTAAGCCACCCGGTACAATCTCAGTTCGATATGGAGAGCTCAATACAAATGGACGCAGATCAATATGGCGTTCCGAAACACCCGCCTCACTTAGGGTGGGGCTGACAGATAAATTTAAAGTCAGCTGTGCAATATATAAATGTGGTGCTGCGGCCACTTTATCTTTAAAGCTATTTAATTCTTGTAAAGAGGCTTGTGGACCGATCAGCATACCGTATCCACCTGAACCCTGTGCTTCTTTTACTACCAATTTTTCGATATTCGACAGCACATAGTCCAATTCGTTCTGCTCACGACATTGATAGGTCGGCACATTTTTCAGGATCGCTTGTTCGCCTAAGTAGAAATGAATCATTTTATCCACATAAGGATAAATCGATTTATCATCTGCTACGCCTGTTCCCGGTGCATTTGCAATGACCACATTATGTTGCATATACGCTGACATGAGCCCTGCTACGCCCAAAGTACTGTCAGGTTTGAAACATAATGGATCGAGGAAAGCATCATCCACACGACGATAAATTACATCAACCTGTTGTCGACCTTTGATGGTTTTCACATAAACCTTATCGTTTTCTACATAAAGGTCACGCGATGTCACTAAGGGTACATCCATCTCCCTTGCCAAAAAGGCATGTTCATAATACGCACTGTTAAAACGCCCTGGGGTTAAAACCACGATAAACGGGTTATCGACGTAGGCATTTTCTGCAAGAATTTCACGTAAAAGCTGCGGATACTGCTCAATCCCCATAATGTTGCTTTGCTGGCAAAGTTCAGGCATCAGTTTTTGACTGATCTTACGGCTTTCTAGCATATACGACACACCAGACGGTGTTCTAAGATTATCCTCAAGGACGTAAAATTCGCCTGATTGATCTCGGATGATATCAATGCCACTGATTTGGCTATAAATTTTACCTTTTAGCCCATGCATATACATTTGTGGCAAATAGGCTTCATGGGTTAAGACTTGCAGTTCAGGAATAATTCCTGCTTTTAAAATATCTTGTTGATGATAGACATCATGTAAAAACAGATTGAGTGCTTTCACGCGCTGTGCGCAGCCTAGAGATAAATTATTCCATTCCTTTCGTGCAATCACACGCGGAATAAGATCATAAGGTATGGTGCGTTCAATGCCCTCATCTTCGCCATACACTGTAAAAGTAATACCTTCATAGAGAAAATGTTGTTTTGCAACCTGATTTAGTTGCTTCAATTCATCAAGCGTATGCTGTGATAACCACTGCTCTATCCGTTGGCATGATTCTTTAGCTACCGTTTTGCTGTCGCGCATTTCATTAAAAAAATCCGAATTGAATTGATTAAACAGCGCATATCCTCGAGCAAGTGGTAAAGTTTTTAATGTAGAGACAGAAGTATTAACCAACTTTGCCTCATAACCCTCAATTCCATTTGAAGTTGTATTACGATTTTCTTTCAGCATAGCAACTCCATGTTTTTGTCATGTTTTGTAAATCAGATAAAGCAATATATATGCCATCAATACATATGCTGCTTCTCTTTGATTATTTACGCATCATTTTTGCAAAGTGGTACAGCATGTAACTGCTCAAGTTGTGTCAAATTGCGTTATTAAAATCATCTTAGTTTTTTTAGATGAAGACTTGCTTAACGCAGGAAGATTTCTTATTGTGTCCCACAGCATCATTTTATTCATTTAAGTCCAAGTTCAAGCACTAGATTATGTCTTCACAAGAAAAAGAAACGTCGAACAGCCTCTATCGTCAGTGGCAAATTCTTTCACGACTGTCCACAGGTAAGTGGATGGGTACCCGTGAATTACAAGAAATACTGAACCGTGAAGGCATTGATATCAGCCTACGCACCATTCAGCGTGACTTAAATCAAATTTCTCTACGTTTCCCAATTGAGAGCAGTAAAACAACGCCGCAAGGCTGGCGTTGGCGTTCTGATGCACCGATTCAAAGCCTGCCTCATATGACCAGCTCACAAGCGGTCACCTTTATGATGGTTGAGGAGCATCTAAAGCATTTGCTTCCGCCAAGCTTAATTGAAGAAATGAATCCTTGGTTT
Source organism: Acinetobacter sp. YH12096 (assembly GCF_013419215.1). Lineage (NCBI taxonomy): Bacteria > Pseudomonadati > Pseudomonadota > Gammaproteobacteria > Moraxellales > Moraxellaceae > Acinetobacter > Acinetobacter sp. YH12096. The sequence goes on from NZ_VPAM01000004.1 coordinate 70,774, forward strand.
GACCTCGCACGTCGAAGTCTGTCGTCGCAAAATAATGTCCGTCAGTGGATTAACCGCGTGCGGATCGTGCCAGCTACTCAGCCATTGATTCCTCCTGTGGTTGAAAAAGTCGCACAGCAATCGATTTATGAAGGCTTACTACAAGACAAACAACTGGAATGTCTATATCAAGGTCGTGGACAACAAAGCGAAGAAAAGACCTATATTTTAAATCCACTGGCGTTGGTCCAAAAAGGTGCAATTATTTATTTGGTGTGCACACGTCATGACAAAACAGACATCCAAACCTTTGCTTTACATCGTTTTAAATCAGCTACAGTCTTAAATTCACGTGCATTACACCCTGTCGATTTTGATATTGATGCCTATATTGACTCTGGAGCGCTTGGCTTCCGTGTGGACTTCAATAAGCCGACTGAAATGATTCAGCTCAAATTAACCATGTCGGAATCAGAAGCAGTTTATTTTGAAGAAAGTCAGCTAAGTAAAGATCAAGTGATTCAAAAAACCGAAGATGGCTGGGTTGAAGTTAGTGCAACAGTACCATTTACCTCTCAGTTAACATGGTGGCTGCGTAGTTTTGGGAAAAAGATTCAGAAAATTGAACCTGAAGAAGTCGCTATAGTTGTACAACAACGCAATGATTAAACCGATCTAAGGTTTTCTACTATCTTAAATACTAACTAATGTTACGCACATAAAAGTAATTTCGCATTTTAAAAATGATTTTTAAGTCTATTCGACGGAGTCTTACATCTAGGGTTTAAATAAAGGAATTAGCCTTCGGCTGGAGGTACTTTTGTTTCGGCAAAATGAGAAGCAAAGCTTCGCAAGGAAACCATCTTGCGGTGCAATGCACCTCACTGACAAAACTCGTTCACTAACGTCTACTTATTCAAAGTATCGCAAAAACATTTTTAAATAAATGTAGTCCTGTCTCAAACACTTGCGGATGACCTTACCGCGTATCATTCTTTTATTTGAGGTGACAACTTCTAACGCATAATGAATATCTAGTACATTATTTATGCTTAGATTTTCCCTTAAAATATCAACACATAAAAAAGTCCCAACGCTGGGACTGGATAATTTCTTAGAATATTTTTGTAATTTTAGTCGTTTAGGTCAAAGGAACTACAGCATAAGTATCTGCTGAATACCTTATACCATAGCGCTAATTTCTCATGGCTATAATCAATTACTGACATAGGCAGGCTAGGTCGGCATTATTATAACGAATAGATTTCATAGTCATATTCAGCACCTCGTGTTTAGAAAGTAAAATCACTTTAACCTCCATTTTGCGTACTGTGAAATAACAAGAACCGCGCTGCTTTTCACAAATTTTCTTAAAGAAGATTCCTGCTTTTCTTATCTGATTTGGCTTTAAATGAAAAATTCATCCAACTTCAATGTTGTTTTTTATAAATGCTACACTGAATCAACAAATTAAAGCTTGAGCATTGTGCATAAACTCGGCAAATTATGAGCAAATGAGCTGAATAAGATTTTTCAAAATATGGCCAGTCCAGCGCAAACTATTCGCCACAAGCTACTAAATACTTTTTTTTCTCGGCATTCAATTTGGTTTGCTTGTATTTTTATCTTCCTACTCATTTCGAGTTTTCATTTAGGTTATTCCCCTCGTTATATTCAATATTTTATTCCACAAACCTTATTGAATAGTATCTGGGTCATTACTGGGCTTTTAAGCTTATTGGGTTTGTATGACGTCATACAAAACAAACATTCGATCTTAAAAAATTACCCCATCATGGGGCACTTTCGTTTTCTATTTGAAGAATTTCGACCTGAAATTCGCCAATATTTTATTGAATCTGATCAAGATGCACTGCCCTTTTCTCGTATGCAACGTAGCTTGGTCTATCAACGTGCAAAAAACCAAAATGCAGATAAACCATTTGGTTCAATTGTTGATGTTTACCAAAATGATTACCGCTTTATCAATCACTCCTTGTCACCTTGCATTCCTGCCATTCCTGAAACATTCCGTATTAACATCGGCAATGAGCAATGTAAGCAACCGTATAGCGCATCGATATTAAACATCTCTGCGATGAGCTTTGGTAGCTTAAGTGCCAATGCCATTCGTGCCTTAAACTTAGGCGCAAAAATGGGCAAGTTCTACCATGACACCGGTGAAGGCAGTATTAGTCCGTATCATTTGGAAAATGGTGGCGATATTGTTTGGGAACTCGGTAGTGGTTATTTCGGTTGTCGTACGATTGATGGTCAATTCGACCCTGTACGTTTTGCTGAACAAGCCAAGCACCCTCAAGTCAAAATGATTGAGATCAAATTATCTCAAGGTGCAAAACCAGGCCATGGTGGCATTTTACCTAAAGACAAAATTTCCGAAGAGATTGCTCAAATCCGTGGTGTCAGCCGTGAACATGACTGTATCTCTCCATCTAGCCATCCTGCCTTTAGCACCCCTATTGAAATGATGCAATTTATTCAGCAATTGCGCGAACTGTCAGAAGGCAAACCTGTGGGTTTTAAACTGTGTATCGGGCAACCATGGCAATTTATGAGTATCGTAAAAGCCATGTTACATACAGGGATTACACCTGATTTTATCGTAGTGGATGGTTCTGAAGGTGGGACTGGCGCAGCGCCAATTGAATTGATCGATAATATGGGTACACCCCTGCGTGAAGGCCTACTCTTTGTTAATAACACCCTGATTGGTGCAGGCTTACGTTCAAAAATTAAAGTCGGTGCCAGTGGTAAAATTATTAGTGCTTTTGATATTGCCAGTACCATGGCAATTGGCGCAGATTGGGTCAACTCAGCTCGTGGCTTTATGTTTGCAGTTGGGTGTATTCAAGCTCAAAGCTGTCATACCAACCAATGTCCTGTTGGGGTTGCAACACAGGACAAAGACCGTCAAAAAGCCATTCATGTTCCTACAAAGGCAGAACGTGTTTTTAATTTCCACAAGAACACCATGCATGGTTTATCTGAACTTATTGCCTCAGCAGGTTTACAACATCCATCGGATATCCGTGCACACCATCTAGCGCAGCGCATTAATAACCGTGAAATTAAAAACTATGCACAGCTACATTTTTGGTTAAAAGATGGTGAGCTGCTCAGTTGTGAAAATAAAGATGAAGAAAACTTCTATTTCCGTATGTGGAATATGGCACATCTAGAAAAGTTCTAATCCCTACCGCATAAAAAAGAGGCGACCACGCCTCTTTTTTTCGTCTAGATCCATCACACTGATTAAGGTAAGCTGTGCTCAATCGTCAATTAGTAACTGATGTTACGCGCGTAAAAGTAAATACGCATTTTTAAAATAATTTTTAAGCCTATTCGACGGAGTCTTACATCTAGGGCTTAAATAAAGGGATTACCCTTCGGCTGGAGGTACTCTTACGAAACGTTGTTTCTCATTCGGCAAAATGAGAAGCAAAGCTTCGCAAGGAAACCATCTTGCGGTGCAATGCACCTCACCGACAAAACTCGTTCACTAGCGTCAAATTATTCAAAGTATTGCAAAAACATTTTTGATTAGAAGTAGTCCTGTCTCAAACACTTGCGGATGAACTTCCCGCGTATCGTACTTTTATTTGAATCAAATTACGCTCCTGATGTTAGTGCGTAACATCAGTTAGTAATAAGACTTACTATTCGATTGAGCATGCAAGAATGCCGGGATCAAACCTGTTAATGCAGCACGAATATCGGCACGTTCATTAATCAGCTGATGTGAACCTTCTTCAAGCATGAGAAGCGTCTGTAAACGGAATTTACGACGTATAAACTCAATGTTATAACGCCAATCCACCGTTTGATCCTGTGCGCCTTGAGCTAACCACACTGGAATACGACACGCAGGTCGTTCTTCCATTTCCTGCATCCATTTTGACATGGCCAAAATCCAATCCATCCCCATCATTCGAGGTTGTAGAGGATCCTTTAAACGTACAAAACGTAAAAACTCAGGGTTGTGATTATTCCGTCTAAAATGACGTGGCACTTCACGTTTAATACGACGAATAATGCCTAATCCAACCGAGTTATGCCACCATGCCGTTTTTGCAGGACGAATCAGCGGAGATAATAATAAAACCCGTTCGACATAAGGGTTTTTGCGATGTTCAGCAAAATCTAACAGATGATGCAGCCAAATCGCACCACCCGTACTCTGCCCAATCCCTAACCACGGTGTCGGTAATTGAGCTGCATGTTTCACATAACGATATACCGCTTCCAAAACTTGTTGGTAATGGTCAAAGTTTTGAATACTGGCTGGCGAGCCATTGCTTAGACCATGCCCCGGTAAATCATAGGTCAAAACACTAAAACCTTGATCTAAGAGCTCACGAATAATCGGCTGATATATTCCACTATGCTCTAAATAACCATGTAATAAAAATACAGTGCCTTTAATGACATCTGTTTCAGCCTTTAGTTTCGGTTGAAACACTTGTACATGTAGTTTGAACAAAGGCATTTCTACATAGCCTTGCCAATGTTCGCAGTTCAAGGCATCTAAGCCGTAGAGTCGTCGATAAGATTGTATTTCGACACTAGGCTCAAACGGCCGATTTAAATTTAGCGGTTCTAATAATTGTGGGGTTAATTCTCGACTTGGAACAGGAAGATCTAATTGTTTAAGGATCGAAGGATTAAGAAATGGGATATCTGACATTATGGGACCTCCCGACAGTCACTTGAGCCAAACCAAACGTCACGTAAGGTAGCTAATAATTCATAATTGGCACGACGACTATGGTCATAATTTTTTTCACTTGGTCGCCATGTGGTTAATGTCGTTGGCATAGGTGCAACAACAGGAACGGTTTCGATACCATTTAATGCAAATAAACGCCGTGTTCGAGGCATATGATATTGGTCGGTGATTAAAATAACCGTCGGTGCGCCGCCTTTTTTCTGTAAAAGTAACGAACTAAAGCGTGAATTTTCGCAAGTATTCATACTCCGGTTTTCAAGCAATTTCGCATCGACATCATATTGCTTTAACCAAGCTTGCATATACGGTGCTTCCACACCACTCAGTACAATCGGTAGCTTATGTGTGCGTTCGACATCGAGTGTTTTTTCCAGTCGAAGTCGTGTGTAGTCATTCACCACGATATCTTTATCATTTTTATCTAAAGTTAAGCCACCACCTAACACCACGATCGCATACGGATCTGCGGTTGGCTGCTTCAGGGTTTTATCTTTCATTTTGGCCAGATCAAGATATGTTTCATCATCGATCGGTTCCGCTTCTGAAGCAGCTTGCTCAATTTCATGAGTTTTTAAGAACTCTGTATATTGCGTCATGAGTCCTTTATTTTCCGCACTATTGAGTTCGAGCAGCTCTTTCATTTTTTGAGCAGGATTTTCCGCCATTGCTTCAGAGGATGCCGCCTCGGATGCAGAAGGATTCAGCAAAGGAACTTTCGGTATGTCCTTTTGATTATCACTTATTTCTTTTTCATGTTCTTCTTCAATGAGCTGCTGTAAAGCCTTATAACGCGCTTGTATAAGGGTCAAGTCTTGAGGCTCATCAGACTGTATGGCTTGCTCCATGAGTTTTAAATACGCTTGGCGCGCGATCCATAAGTCAGAACCCGGCTCATAATTATCATCATCACTCAAAGCACCGAGTTTTTGACTTTGCGCTGCGAGCTGATTGACTTCTACAGGAACGAAATAATTTAAACTTTTAACGATCAATTTAGAATAAAACGGCGTATAGATAAAAATCATCAGACAGCCCAAAAGTACAAATAGCACTGCGGCAATTTGTACTAAGCGAACCATCCAATGTGTTTTATGCATAAATCTAAAACCTATGTTTTTATTAATCTGCGTGAGATCGAATCAAGCCATTTGTATCAAATAATACAGGCTCAGGATGTAGTTCAATATTAAATTTTTCAAAAACATCATGTTGTACAGCTTTGTAAGTTGTACGTACATCTTGCAGCGTGGCGTCCTGATAATTGACCAACACCAAAGCTTGCTTATGGAACATACCCACTGAACCCACAGATTTCCCTTTCCAACCCGCTTGATCAATCAACCAGCCAGCTGCCAGTTTTACCGCATTATTCGGTTGTGGATAATGGGGTAAATTTGGAAATTGCAGCGCAATTTGGTCAAAGGCTTGCTGGCTAATCACAGGATTTTTAAAGAAACTTCCGACATTTGGAAATTCTTTCGGATCTGGAAGTTTGGTTTGACGGATATGAATGACTTGTTGTTGTAGGTTTTCTGCACTTAAGTCTTCGCCTACCGCCTGCTTTAAATCACCATAATTTAATTTTAAATCGGCATGTTTTAAAAGTTTAAAAGTCACATGCGTAATAATAAAACGCTCTGGCTCATCTTTAAAAATACTATGGCGATATGAAAAATGACAATCGGCAGCGCTAATACTACTTTGCTGTTCTGTTACTCGGTCATAGACCTGCACAGATTCAATAAATTCACCCGCCTCAACACCATAAGCTCCAATATTTTGCACAGGTGAAGCACCGACTAAACCGGGTATCAATGCTAAATTTTGTAAGCCATAAAACTGGTGTGTCGTCGTCCATAGCACAAAGTCATGCCACACTTGCCCTGCACCCACTTTTAAAGTTTGGGTTGCGGCATCGTCTTGTACATATTCAATACCTTGAATATCCATGTGCATCACTAAAGCATGTATTTGCTCAGGCAACAGCATATTACTGCCCCCTGAAAGCACCAATACATTTAATTGCTCAGCTTTGGCAAAGTCGAGCGCTGCTTGGATATCTTCGACAGATTGAACACGTACATAATGAGATGCAACAGCATCGAGGCTTAATGTATTAAATGGCTTAAGCTGAACCTGTGTTTGAATTTGCATTCTTAAACCTTAATTTTTTTGCTGTGCTTGTAACTGAGTTTTTAAATAATTGACCCAAGCCTGACTGCTAGATTCGCATTGATCTAATACATGTTCAAACCCTGCATCACCACCATAGTACGGATCTGGTACTTCTTGTTGCGGATATTGGTGATCATGTTGACTCATCAAAGACACTTGGGCACGTAGTTGACCGAATTGTTGCTGCGCCTTTTGCATGAGGTTTTGAATATTGTCTAAATTTTCGTAGTCCATGGCCAAAATCAAATCAAATTCAATAAAATCATGAACCGTTAACTGACGTGCGCGTAATGCAGATAAGTTATAGCCTCGTAATTTTGCATGCTGTTGGCTACGAAGATCAGGCGCTTTGCCCGGATGATAATTGCTCGTACCCGCAGAGTCGACGTGAATATTGAGTTGCGCTTCATCACAAAAATGTCTAAAAACCACTTCAGCCGTAGGTGAACGGCAAATATTTCCTAAACAAACACACAACACCTTATATGGCGTGCTGGATGACATAACAACCTCAAGACTACTTTTATTTCAAGCGTCTTATGTTAAGTTATTTACAGGATGAATCCTATATCAACACTCAAGAATAATGTTTATTTGGATATAAAAAATTAGGGATAAGCCAATGAGTCAATTTCAGTTTCAAACCGTCAGCAATATTATTTCAGGCTTAGGCTCTATTTCCCAACTGAGAGAGGTCCTAGGCGACTTTCAAGCCAAACGTGTCATGCTTGTGACCGACCCCGGTATGTTGCAACAACAATTACATTTACCCATTTTGGATATTTTAGAAAGTATCCATCAAGATTATGTGATTTATTCCAGTATTCAAGCTGACCCTGCAGAACATATAGTTTTGGATGCAGTTCAATTTGCCAAGAATGAAAAAGTGGATTTGATTATTGGTTTTGGCGGTGGCAGTTCAATGGATGTGGCTAAAATTATTGCGATCTTGGCTCATCCTAAGCAAACACAACAGATCAGTGATTTATATGGTGTTGCTAATGCAAAACGACCACGCTTACCGCTCATTTTGATCCCGACAACGGCAGGGACCGGCTCTGAAGTCACACCAATCTCTATCGTCACTACAGGTGAAACCACCAAAACTGGTATCGTCTCCCCTGTACTGTATGCCGATGTCTGCATCCTCGATGCGAACTTTACATTAAATCTTCCCGCACATATTACCGCAGCGACAGGTATCGATGCCATGGTGCATGCCATTGAAGCCTATACATCAAAAATCAAAAAAAATCCGTATGCGGATATGCTCGCCAAACAAGCTTTGCGTTTATTAAATAAAAACTTAGCACTGGTTTTACAAGATGGACATAACCTCGAAGCGCGTCAGCACATGCTAGTCGGTTCAATGCTTGCAGGTCAGGCCTTTGCTAATGCACCAGTTGCAGCGGTGCATGCACTCGCCTATCCACTCGGTGGACACTTTCATCTCTCGCATGGTCATACCAATGCACTGGTTCTCGCTGAAGTGTTAAAGTTTAATGCACCTCAGGCCAAGCAGCATTATGCAGAACTTATGAGTTGGCTAGACCCATACAGTACGGGCTGTACCGATGGTTTATGTGATTTATTTATTGATCATATGCAAAATCATTTAGATCAGAGCGGTTTAGTGCTTAAACTCAGTCAACTCAATGTGCCTGAAAATATGCTCGATCGTTTAGCAGAAGACGCATTATTACAAACACGACTATTACAAAATAATCCGCGAGAACTGCAGTTTGAAGATGCTCGCCAGATTTACCAATCAATATATGCCTAAAGTTCACTCATTTTTGAAATAAAGAAAATACCAACGATGAAACCTGAAACTAAACGCCGCCAAAACTATCGATTTTTATTTCCAATCCAAACGCGTTGGGCAGACAACGATATGTATGGCCACGTTAATAATGTCACCTATTACAGCTATTTTGATACCGCTGCAAATGCACTCTTGATTCAACATGCCGGTTTTGATTTGCGAAATACCCCGATCATTGGTTTAGTGGTCGATTCAGCCTGCAGCTTTTTACAAGAACTGTCCTATCCTGAAATCATTGAAGTTGGGGTTGCAATTGAAAAGATTGGTAATTCTTCTCTACGCTATGACTTGGCTATTTTTAAACAAGGACAAAATGAGGCTGCAGCCCAAGGACATTTCGTGCATGTGTTTGTTGACCGCCAAACACGAAAAAGCACCTCGATACCCGATGATATGCGAGATGCTTTAACTCAGTTTTTACTTTAATTTTTAGAATCCAGCTTGAAACTTATTTGAGCTGGATATTTTGCAACTCACCATCAAAGCTTTTGAGTAAGTCTTTCACAACAGGCTCAGCATGTAATAACTCATTTGCACGTGCAAAGGCTTTTTCCTTGCGGACATGTTGTAAAGCAAACGGTGTGGTTTCTTCGACATCTTCAAAGCTGATATGGAAACGACATTTTGACCATTGTGCATGAATGGCTTGTTCCAATACATGCTGCAATTGAGTCACTAAAGCTTCGTATCGCTTTGGAATATGGAAAGTCGATTCACCGTCAATCGTACCGCGCATGATGCCATGCTGAGCCAACTCTTGTACCGCAGGTGAAAGTTGACTATTTCGGAACCAATACTCCCACTTTTCGACCGTCCACTCACCTTCAAGGGTTTGAGGCTGTAAAGTCAAAATATCTTGTGGCATCAAGGTAGAAGATGAACCCGTTTGAACAGCATCCGAAGAAACGGAACTTTGCGTAACTTGTGCTGATGCTAGATCAAAACCATTGTCACCTTGAGCACCCGAAACTGATTCATTCACCACATGTTGTGGTTCAATGGCATTGATCAAATGTGGCTGAGCTGTTTCAGGCTCTACACTTTTTGACTCTAAAGCTGTTGGTTCTAAAGGTGCAATATCTTCAAAATTTATAGCGCTCACATCAACTTCTTCAGTTTCAGTACTCGGCGTCGGATCTAAATCAAATAATGTGTCTTCTGCCACGGCATCCATAACAAGCGTGTCATTTTGCTGTGTCGATACAGACTCAACCGGTGCAACCTCTTGCGTATCTAGAGTGCCATTTGCTGTAGATGCTGTAGAAGTTTGGCTTATTGCGTCTTCTTCAGGATCATCTAAAAAATCATCAGATGAAGGTTCATCGACTGCAGGTGCAGAAACATAGCCATCATCGTCATCATAATGTGAATCATCAAAATCATCGAAAGCTGGCGATGTGTCTACAGCGGGTACAGCTTCAGGCTGCTCAACAGTGGCAACCTGTGCAGCAGACTCAACAACGGTATTGGGTTTCTGCAAAGACTGTGTTTGAGTCGGCTGAACTGTTTCGGCCTGATTTTGAGCAAGCTGTGGCTGTGCGGCTGACTCTTGCTGTACGGCAGAGACCAACATTTCGTTTGGCTGTAATGGTCGGAATGCTAATAGACGCAGCACACACATCTCAAAACCTTGCTCTTGCGTGACTGCCAACTGCAAGTCTGCCCGACCTTTGCATGCGACTTGATAATACAACTGCAAATCTTGAGCTGAAATCAACTGCGACAATTGCATAATTTTTTGATTGATCTCAGCGCTATATTTCAACGCTAAGTCTGGCAAGTATTGTAATAATGCCAGTTCATGTAACGTTGAAATCAACTGATCTAATACCAGCGAAACATCCAGCGCTTGTTGACGGAATTGCATGAGTAAAGCACTCACGCGTTCACGCTGATTTTGATGAATGGCTAAAATCAAATCATAAATGATCGTACGGTCAATTAGGCCCAACATGTCTTTAACATCTTGGTGCTGAATTGAACCCTGACCATAGGCAATCGCTTGATCAGTTAGTGACAGCGCATCACGCAGTGAACCTTGAGCCGATTCAGCAATTTGCCAAATCGCATCTTGCTCCGCTTGAATTTGTTCTTTTTGTAAGATATCTGTCAAATGCGATGTGATTTCATCCACCGCTAAAGGACGCAAAGTAAATTGCAAGCAACGTGAAATGACAGTAATCGGTAATTTTTGTGGATCTGTAGTTGCAAATAAGAACTTCACATGCTCTGGCGGCTCTTCCAACGTCTTTAATAACGCATTAAATGAATGCGTAGAGAGCATATGCACTTCATCGATTAGATAAACTTTGAAGCGACCTTGCGTTGGTGCATAAGGAACGTTATCGAGTAGTTCTCGCGTATCTTCAACTTTGGTCCGTGATGCCGCATCGATTTCAATTAAATCAATAAAACGACCTTCATTTACTGCTTTACACGTTGGGCAGACTTCACACGGCGTTGAGGTTACACCTGTTTCACAGTTCAGACATTTTGCCAAAATACGGGCAATGGTGGTTTTACCCACGCCACGAGTACCTGTAAATAAATACGCATGATGTAACCGACCACGTTCTAAGGCACTGGTAAGTGCGCGTGACACATGGTTTTGCCCCACGAGTTCAATGAAATTTCGTGGACGGTATTTTCGTGCAAGTACTTGATACATGTATGCTCCTTTTTACAGGTGTAAGCATACTGTTTTTTTGTCTAATAGTGAAATAAATGGCAGAGTTTGGACAATAAAAATCCGATCTTGAGCTATCACAATGATCAGGCAAATTTAATATAAATTACGAATGCTTAAACTGCTTTATTTAAAAGGAAATCACTCTGCATTTGATAGCGTTTCGCCGTCTGGTCTTCACGAATTTCTAGCAATTGCTGATCCAAATCTACATACAATAGATTGCGCGTTTGCACATTCATAAGTTCTAGCTGCTGCTTTGATTCATCTTTAAAACGAATTACACCTTTTAGCACTTCTACTTCGTTATGACCACTTAGACTTTCACGAGTAAGTGTATAGGTTTGGTCTTCATGTAGCTCTAGAGCCACAGCCATGCCAGGACAATCTTCACAACGAGAAAGACAGCCCATACACGGCGTGGTACCTTTAAAATCACCGACCCATGCAGCTTGCTGTTTTTCGGCAGTAATCGCTTCTATCTCTTTTGCTTTCGTTTGAGTTGAATCCTGACAACCCAACATTGCCGATGTTGCGACTAAGGGAATCAAAACAACTTTTTTCATAGGGATATCACAGCGGTCTAAAACTGCGAGGGAAAATAGCATATTTTTCACATTTCCCCAATTTCTGTTCTATCCCAAAGAATCTTAAAGCCAGCCCTTTCGTCCCTTTAGCGCTTTGTCTGCACAACGTAGCGTTTCTTGAGTTAAGCCCCATAAGCGATAATCGCCTGTGATCGAACCCGTCGCAAAGTTATGTGTATATGCAAAACTTAAATCACGCTGCGGATCACACCACGCCCCAGAACCATTAAAACCTATATGTCCAAAACCTTGACTAGATTTGCCTAAAGTTAAAATTCGATGATATCCCAAACGCCAATTCATCGGTAAAGGCATAATACGATCACGTTTTTTATATTGAATTTTACTTAAAGATTCAAAAACTTGTGGCGTGATTAAGGTCTGTCCCTGCCACTGCCCTTGGTTAGCCAGCATTGCATAGATTTTCGCTAAACTATTGGCACTAAATACACCAGTAGCCGCAGGTATAATGGCTTGTAAACCCTCATCACTAAAAAATGAAAACTTGCGCATTCCTTTTGGAATCATACCATCTTGAAAGTCTTGCAAATTTTGTCCCGAAAGTTGCAGAAGCTGATCAAAGATTGAAGCTTTTCGTGTCTCGGTCTTTTTTTTCGTTGTCTGCGCTTGGGTATTTTCTTGTGCAGATGTATCTACAGCACGCTCTACTTGTTTCTTTTTCGGAATCAAGCGAGCAACCTCACTAAGTTGATGCTCTGGTACGCCAAAAAAAGCATGATCCAATGCTAAAGGCTCAACCAAATACTGTTGCATCAGTTCAGCAAGCGGTCGACCTGTGGCCTTTTCAAGTACACCACCGACTTGCCAACCGAAGGTTAAAGGTTGATATGCCGCATCAGTTGTCGGCTCAAAACGTGGTTTGGCTTGCTCGATGACGTTGAGCATATGTGGCCAATCTGCCATTTCAGATGCTGTTTCAATGATATTACGGATATCGTATAAACCACTCTGATGACTCAACATGTGCCTTAATGTGATATGCGACTTGCCATTTTGAGCAAACTCCGGCCAATATGCTGCAACAGGAGTATCGTAATCAAGAAAGCCTTTGCTTACTAAGATATGTGCAAGCGTTGCTAGTACACCTTTACCCGTGGAATAACAGACAGAGGGGGTATTGGACTGCCAAGCTTCATCCGCTGACTTTTTACCAGTCCAAATATCTACGACTTTTTGACCTTTAAAATACACCACCAAGGCAGCTCCGCCTAAGTGGGTTCGAGCATCCTGCATCCGGCTAAATTGCGCCGCTAAATCTTGAAACGCCTCGTCGACTGTACCTTGATAATTATTTTTCTGTGCAAATAGATATTCTTTGAGCGCCTGCATCATCATTCCTTTGAATATGAATCGCTTGAGATTAAAACTTGAGATTAAAACAAAAAAGCCTAAACCGATATCGATTTAGGCTTAAGTCTTAAAGTGCCTTCACACTTCCCGCGACATGCGGCTTTTTGTTCTTACTATTTCGAATGGCAAACTCTGTATCTTTACCCGTTTGTGCAGTTAGGAACTCAACTTGAGAAGGCAAATACATGGGTAATTTAAACCATACATCTGCTTCATAGGCATCTGGCAAAGTTAAGCTCGACAAAGCTTTGGCTTTACTCCACATACCATGTGCAATGGCTTGTTTAAAACCAAACGCTTTAGCTGTCACAGCATGAATATGAATCAAGTTAAAGTCACCAGAAGTCAACGCATAACGGCGACCGGTATTTTCAGAAACATTCCATTCAGCTTGAACTTGCAACTCTGCTGGCTTTGTTTCGGTAGATTTTACCGCAGCTTTGTTCTCTGTTTTTTGACGTGCTAAATACGTGGTTAATGATTCTACAACCACTTCATCGCCCACTTTTGCAGTGGTAATAAAGTCAAATTGCACGCCTTTATCATGTGGCTGTAATTCACCAAATTTGCATGACAATGACAGTGTTTCATTCACACCGACTTTGCGATATTGCTTCACTTGGTTACGAATATGTACCAAACCTAAGATCGCAAATGGAAAAGCTTCCGTAGTCATCATATGCATTTGCAAACTTTGAGAAAGCACAGCCAAATAAATCGCTGGGATATAACCATTGTTTTTAAAGCCACACACTTCGTTATAAGCTTTTAAATGTTTTTGATCGACCTTAAATGAATCCACCACATATTCAACTTGCGGCAGCACTTTTTCAGCTTTAGGCTTTTTAAAAATCAAGCCTTGAATCACTTTTGGATAGGCTAAATAAGGTTTTGGAAGTTGACTAAAATGGCGAGTATTCATACTAAACCTTTGGAAGTTTTTATTTCAATGTTTTAAAAGCCTCTACTCTTACGCCATATATGGCTCGAGGAGAAGGCTGGAATGAGGGTTAGCCCCATTCCATTTATAGCAAATTTTTACCTCTCCCTAACCCTCTCCTTAAAGGAGAGGGAATTTTAAGAGGAAATTATTAAGCCCCTAACAAGCTTTGACCACACACACGTACCACGTTACCGTTCAAGCCAGTCGATGCCGTTGAAGCAAACATTGCAATCGTTTCAGCAACATCTACAGGTAAACCGCCTTGACTCATCGAGTTCATACGACGACCTGCTTCACGGATTGCAAATGGAATCGCAGCAGTCATTTGCGTTTCAATGAAGCCTGGAGCAACAGCATTAATGGTTACGCCATTTTTCAATAATGGAGCAGTAAATTTAACCACACCAACAACACCTGCTTTAGAAGCAGCATAATTGGTTTGACCTAAGTTACCTGCGATACCTGAAATAGAAGATACGCACACAATACGACCATTTGCATTGAAGCCATCATTTTCAAGAAGGTAATCATTTACACGCTCAATCGCAGACAAGTTAATGTTAATCACCAAGTCCCAAAGCTCAGGTTTCATATTGGCCAAAGTTTTGTCACGGGTAATCCCTGCATTGTGCACGATGATATCCAAACCACCTTGAGCAGCTGCAGCCGCTTTGATTTTTTCACCGGCATCGTTTGCAGTAATATCAATCGCGAGCGTAGAACCGCCAATTTCACCTGCAACACGGTCAAGATCTGCTTGCTGCTGTGGAACGTCTAAACAAATCACATGCGCGCCATCACGTGACAATACATGTGCGATTGCTTCACCAATACCACGGCTTGCACCTGTTACAACAGCTGTTTTGCCTGCAAGCGGCTTATTCCAATCAACATCCACAACATCTGCTTTAGATACACGAATCACCTGACCCGATACATAAGCTGAACGTGGTGAAATTACAAAACGTAATGCAGATTCTAAGTTTGCTTCAGCACCTTCGTCCACATAGACTAACTGTGCAGCAATCCCTTTCTTAAACTCTTTACCGACTGATTTTACAAAACCTTCTAATGCACGTTGTGCAATGGCTTGTTTCACAGTTTTCGCAGTTTCTGGTGTTGTACCAACAACGACAACGCGACCAGACGCCTGAATTTGACGCGCGATTGGGTTAAAAAATGCATATAAGACATGCAGTTGTTCTGAGTTTTGAATACCTGAAGCATCAAATACCACAACTTTAAACTTAGACTCTTTATCGCCTTCGTTAAATGCGCTTAAGTTTAGACCTGATTTTGCCGCAGCTTGTTGTAATTCAGCATTATTACCTGCATAGCTATTGGCATGAATATTTGCCAAGACTTGTGCAATAGCACCAGATAATGTTGAAGCAGGCGCTGCACCGAATAAAACCGCACCTTTAACTACAGGTGTTGCAGACTCAAAACGCTCTAAAAAAGTCGGTGATGGTAAACCTAAATTTTTGATGACAAATTTACCAATAGGAGATTTTGCAAATGTTTGGTATTGATCAGTCATGTTTATTATCTCTCATACAGATTAATTTTTGATGGATCTGAAGATATCCCTTTAACTTCAAGATGATGTCAGATACTTATATTTCAATAGTTCCATCAGTTTCCATGGAATCATACTTGAGTTAAACCGCAGATGGCTTGACCTGAATGCTTTAGCGAATGTCATTTTAGTCAATTTACCCCTTTGGTGAATATGCTAATGTAGCCGTCAAGAAGATCATCAACATGCTTGGAAAAGCCTTATGAGCAAAACAACTCAAGAAAATCCAGCAGTCGAAAGTCCGACTACGGAAACTGTGTCAAATACATCAAAGAGTACGCCACGTAGCGCTAAAAGTACGGGCACAGCAACCAAGTCTACAAGTGATGCCGCTAAAACGAGCCGTCCTCGTCGTGCATCTACGCGCACTAAGACACCCGCTTCAAACCCTAAAACAGCTTTAAAATCAACAACTCAAACGTCTGTTCAACAGGATAATACCATGAGTCAAAACACAGTTCGCCGCGTTGCTATTATCGGTGGTAATCGTATTCCTTTCGCTCGTTCTAACGGCGCTTACTTCACTGCATCAAACAGCGATATGTTCACAGCTGCATTAAATGGTCTTGTTGAACGTTTCAACCTTCAAGGTCAACGCCTTGGTGAAGTTGTTGCTGGTGCCGTGTTAAAACATAGTCGTGACTTTAACATGACCCGTGAGTGTGTACTCAATACCGAACTTGCTCCTGAAACACCTGCTTACGATATTCAACAAGCATGTGGTACTGGTTTACAAGCAGCTTTCTTGGTTGCTAACAAAATCGCATTGGGTCAAATCGAAGTGGGTGTTGCTGGTGGTGTAGATACAACCTCTGATGCACCGATCGCTTTTGGTGATGGCTTACGTAAAGCTTTACTTGAATTGAATATTGCTAAAACAGGTAAAGACCGCCTAAAAGCATTAACTAAAATTAATGTTAAAGATTTGATGGATGCACCGAAGAACGGTGAACCACGTACAGGTCTTTCTATGGGTGACCATCAAGCAATTACAACGCTTGAATGGGGTATCTCTCGTGAAGCGCAAGATGAACTTGCTGCATCTTCGCATCAAAAAATGGCAGCTGCTTATGAAGAAGGTTTCTTCGATGACCTTATTACGCCATTCCTTGGTTTAGAGCGTGACAACAACTTACGTGCAGACTCATCAGTAGAAAAACTTGCGAAGTTAAAACCAGCGTTTGGAAAAGGCGATGCACGTACGATGACTGCGGGTAACTCGACTCCACTGACTGATGGTGCGTCATGTGTCCTTCTTGCATCAGAAGAATGGGCAAAAGCAAACGGTCACGAAGTTCTTGCTTATTTAACTTTCCAAGAAACAGCGGCGGTTGACTTTGTAGAGAAAAAAGAAGGCTTATTGATGGCGCCAGCGTATGCAGTACCTCGTATGCTAGAACGTGCAGGTATTACGCTACAAGATTTCGATTACTATGAAATTCATGAAGCGTTTGCATCTCAAGTATTGTCTACACTGAAAGCTTGGGAAGATCCTAAATTCTGTAAAGAACGTTTAGGTCTAGATGCACCACTAGGTTCAATTGACCGTGCTAAATTAAACGTGAAAGGTTCTTCACTTGCTGCGGGTCACCCATTTGCTGCAACAGGTGGTCGTATTATTGCGACTGCTGCAAAATTGCTGAACCAAAAAGGTTCAGGCCGTGTACTCGTATCAATTTGTGCTGCGGGTGGTCAAGGCGTAACAGCGATTATTGAAAAATAATCCTTTATGCTTTAAAGCAAAAAACCGCTCTTATGAGCGGTTTTTTATTTCAGAGATTTCATAATTTTTAGAAACGATAACCGACACCTAAATAAGTAATGATGGGATCAATATCGATCTTTGTCGTTGCATGAATTAACTGTTCACCGGTCGTTTGGTTAATCACATCGATCTTGGTCTTATTATTTAACTTTGCATAAGACACTGAAGCTGCTGTAAACCAATTTGGGGTGAAGTCATAGGTAAAACCGAGTGTGACAATTGGAGCAATCGCATCATCCGCATCGACATCGACCACCATTTTACCTGATGATTCTTTACCGTCTAATGCAGCACCTGCAAGATTATCCTTAATATTTTGAATCATATGCCCTGCAGCAATTAAGTCAGATTCAATACCTTTATTGAGTTCAATATCATTAAAATACGCATACATAATCCCTGCACCTACATAAGGTCTGAATTTATTCACGCCCGATTTTCCAAATTGATACTGAGCTTGAAATGCTGGCGTCCAAGCACGCGCTGTTGCTGCTTTACCATAAGCATCCAGATTGGTAATTGGTACATCATAATCCAAAGGTAAACCGTCCGGAAACAGCAAACCAGCAAGACCTCCCGGCATTGCATTGCCAGATAAAGGTGCCGTAATCATCCCTTTCCCTTGAATATCCACTTTGGGAGGAATACCGCCAATCATCTGTAAGGATACGTTGTCATTGATATAATAATTGACCATCAAACCTAAAGTATCAACATCCTCTGCTTCTAGACCAGTGCCTCCTGCTGACCAATTTTCCAATCCATATAATGTCGATGTCCCTGCAATATCTGGTTTGATATTGCCTTTGCCATCTGTCATGAGTCCATTAATAAAACTATCTTCTAATAATGTTCCTAAAGTCTCCTTTAAATTTACTGTGTTATCACCGTCTTGAATCGTTGCATTTGGGTCAATTGCTTGTAAAAAACCCTCTTCACTAATGCTTCCAACTTTGGCCTGTGTCCCATTTGCCACAGAAGTATTAATGTTAAAAGGATTCGCCTTTCCTTGCGGCATCACGTGTAACCAACCTGCAGATACAGAAAAGCGCTTAAAGTTACCATCTGCAAATGTAAATTGTGTAAGCCCAAGTAAAACAACAGGTGTGACAATTTTTATCAATTTCATATGCTAACTCCTTGTCTTGCATATTTTTTTTAATTAAATCCTAAAAACATTCTTTGTTCTTATATTTAAAAGTTATGTAATTAGTATAATTTTTTATAGTTATATTATGTTTTTATATATTGTTATTTGTAAATTTTTGCACTATTTTAATGCAAAAAAGGCCTGTACTTATCAATACAGGCCAATGTGATTTTCTTATTGAAATTTAACGATATTGTGGTTGGTAACCTAGGTACGCTTCGATCTGGTCATAGCACCATTGGAAAATAAATGTGTAGACTAAAATACACATGGTCATACTAAAATCGAGCAAAATCGCCTGCCATAAGGTCATATGCATGGCATAAGCCACCATTGGGATGGTTGCAAGCATTAAACCGCCCTCAAATCCAATTGCATGTAAAACACGTACACCAAAGGTTCTTTTTAACTTTCTTTTTGCTTCAAATTTTTCAAAATAATGATTAAAAATCATGTTCCAAATCACAGAAGTGACCGCCATTGCAATACCGAGCGTACCTGTCACCTCCATCGGAACTTTAAAAATAAAACTTAAAGCAATAGCAATGATCACCAATAGGATGATCTCATAGCTTAGCGCATGAATAATCCTTCTCTTGGAAATCGTCATTTTGAAACACTCTATCATTTGTAAAAAACTTATTTTATTTTTATATTATTGATTAATCGAGTCAGGTTCTTTCAATATTATTGAAAGGTTGTATTCCTTTATTTTTTCTGTATGCACATGAATATTAATCAAGAACAACTGATGATTTTTAAAACAGTCATGGAAACAGGATCATTTTCCGCAGCCGCCAGACAACTCGGCAAAGTGCCATCAGCAGTCAGCATGTCCATTGCGAATTTCGAAATTGATCTCAACCTTAAACTGTTTGAGCGCGTTGGTCGTGAGCCTGTGCCCACCGCTCAAGCGCTTAACCTGTATGAAAAAACTGAACAATTATTGATAGAAATCAATCAGTGGAAACAGCATGCGATTGCGCTGAGTCATGGTTTAGAGTCTTCACTGAATATCGTGGTGGTATCAGAACTGCTTCATACGCAGTGGACCGACTATATCTCTTTGCTAGAAACTCATTTTCCATCTTTGCAAATCAATATTTTTTCTGCGCCTCAAGAAGATGCCCAAAAGATGTTATTACTAGGTCAAGCACAGCTTGCTCTAATGTTTGAACGTGAACAGCTTGAGAGTTATGAACAATTTGTCGAATTGAAACGTGAAGCATTGGTTCCTGTTGCTGCGACAAAACATGGCCTGTCGAAATTTAAGCAAGTCAGTTTTGAGCAAATTTTGCAAAGTCGGCAAATCGTGGTTGCAAGTCGTGATAAAAGTATCAAACCAGAGTTGTTATTTTCCAAACACAGTTGGCGTACAGATAACCACCACTCTGCCTGTTCGATGATTATTCAAGGTCTGGGTTGGGGTGTGCTTCCATTAGAGATGTTTAATGAAAATCCGACACTCAAAGATCAACTCAAAATCTTAAGCTTTCAAGATTTTACACCCAAATTTGAATATTTCGTCGACTTGGTCTGGAACCGTGAAAAACCTCTCGGCTCGGCTGCTCATTTTTTGATTAATCACATCCGAAATTCACGAAAAACTACGATTTAGACCGCCTAATTGGGCGGTTTTTGGTTGGGTTCTAAACAGATTGTGTTATAAAAGTATGTACACCAAGAACATTAAGAACTAGATTTCAAATGACTCAAAATGCGTTAAACCAATTAAAAAGCCTAACAACGATTGTTGCTGACAGCAGTGATTTAGCTGCGATTAATACATTCCGTCCATTGGATGCGACCACAAATCCATCTTTAATTACAGCAGCGGCAAATCAACCTGAAAATAAAGAACTGATTGAAAGTGCTTTTGAACAAGCGCGTAAAGAAGGTTATCAAAACGATGAGCTGGTTGAGCGCACCATCGATATTCTTACGGTCAAATTTGGTGTAGAAATTTTAAAATTGATCGAAGGACGTGTATCTACAGAAGTCGATGCAGCCTTGTCTTATGATACCGATGCCACCATTGCAAAAGCCAAAGAGTTACTGGCTTTATATGCACAGTATGGTATCGATCAAAACCGTATCTTAATTAAAATTGCCTCAACATGGGAAGGCATTCAAGCCGCTAAAGCCCTTGAAGCCGAAGGCATTCACTGTAATCTGACGCTATTGTTTGGCTTACATCAAGCTCAAGCCTGTGCAGATGCTCAAGTCACGCTGATTTCGCCATTTGTTGGTCGTATTTTAGATTGGTACAAAAAAGCTGAAAATGTGGATAGCTACCCGATTGAGAAAGATCCAGGCGTGTTATCAGTGAAGCAGATTTACCACTACTACAAACAACATGACATCAAAACTGAAATTATGGGTGCTAGCTTCCGTAGTATTGATCAAGTGCTTGGTTTAGCAGGTTGTGATTTATTGACAGTTTCACCGAATTTATTGGCAGAACTGGAAAAAGATCAGCGTACCGTGGAAGTGCAATTGTCTAATCATCATGCGCATGCACACTGTCAACACGATGTACAAGTGCTCGACAAGCAAACTTTCAAAGCTGAAGTTGAAAAAGACTTAATGTCTTTCCAACTATTACAAGGCGGTATTGATGGTTTTATTAAAGCCCGTGAGCAATTAAGTAGCTTACTGCGTCAAACTTTTGGCTTAGATGCTGAAATAAAAGCATAAATTAGAAATTTTCAGTTTCATCTAGAACCGAAGTTGTATACTACAGCTTCGGTTTTTTATTTGAGTGTCTTCAGTGTTTGGAATCACAGACTTAACGACCTTTATTATTGGTACGATATTAATTGTGATTTTACCCGGGCCAAATTCACTTTATGTCATGTCTGTTGCTTCTCGCTATGGCATTAAGGTCGGCTATTTAGGCGCTTTTGGCGTTTATACTGGCGATTTGATCTTAATCTTACTCACCGCTCTCGGTGCTGCATCCTTACTTCACGCCTTCCCTTGGTTATTCTTATTATTAAAAATTGTCGGTGCGCTGTATTTAAGTTATTTAGGTATCAAACTTTTCAAGGCTGCCTACCAAACATGGAATGCCGTTCAAACGCCAGAACAACTCGACACTAAACAACTGAGTTTGAGCGAACTGAAACCGTTTAAGACCGCATTAACCATCAGTATTTTAAACCCTAAAGCCATTCTTTTTTACTTATCGTTCTTTGTACAATTCGTCGATCCTGCATATCCATATCCTGCGATTACTTTCACCGCACTCGCGATCGTGCTGCAAATTATCAGTATGAGCTATTTAACGATTTTGATCTTTTCGGGTGCAAAACTGGCCACCTATTTTAGCCATCGTTATAAATTTACGGCATGCTGTGTAGCAGCGGTTGGCCTTCTATTTTGTGGATTTGGTCTAAAGCTTGCGACATCTACCATGTAAACGATATGTATACAGTACAAAGCTCAAAGTTTTAACTCCGGATAATCTACGATGCCTTTAACTTTTAAAAGGATGAAACATCCACAATGTGTGGTTGTCGATTCGTTCTATTAAAGTGCCGTTTGTTAATAATTGATGCTACGCACGTAAAAGTAATTTCGCATTTTTAAAATGCTTTTTAAGTCTATTCGACGGAGTCTTACATCTAGGATTTAAATAAAGGGATTAGCCTTCGGCTGGAGGTACTTTTGTTTCGGCAAAAGTACCCAAAACCATTGTCATCCGCAAAACTCGTTCACTAGCGTCTAATTATTCAAAAGTATCGCAAAAACATTTTTGAATAGAAGTAGTCCTGTCTCAAACACTTGCGAATGACGTTGCCGCGTATCGTTCTTTTATTTGAATCAAATGGCTCTTCTGATGTTACTGCGTAACATCAGTGAATAAATAAAGTATTTCCATAATCTCTCGATGAGCACTTTTACTGTACAGGACTTGAGCGTATCATCCTGAAAAATGTCATCTTAAATCTGCGCCAACAATACTCATAGCTCGATCATTATGCAAAAACTACTCCAAGACTTTTCCATTCCAGCTGCTTTTGCAGGTTTTATTACGTTCTTAGTCGGGATCAGTGTCTCGGCTGTTTTGGTGATCCAATCTGCACAACTGCTCGGTGCCAACACAGCAGAAATAACCTCTTGGTTTTGGGCTCTAGGTTTGGGTATCGGCTTAAGCGGGCTGATTCTGTCTTGGAAATTTAAATATCCCGTTGCGACTTCATGGTCCACTGCAGGACTGGCACTGATTTTAGCGACTGCAAATGGTTACAGCATGAATGCCGCCCTAGGTGCTTTCTTGGTCTGTGGCTTATTGACAGCAATACTTGGATTTTTAGGCATTTTTGAAAAAATATTGCGCTATATCCCGCAATGTCTAACTAGTGCAATGTTGGCGGGTGTACTCCTTAAATTTGGTATTGAGCTATTTGTCAGTTTACAAAATGAATGGGCATTCGTTCTTGGTTTACTCGCGGCTTACGTCCTCAGTAAACGACTGTTACCACGTTATAGCATTGTCATTACGGTGATCATTGGCATCATGCTTTGTCCATTATTACTTGGCTTTCAATTACCGGCGCTTAATTTAGAACTCGCACAGCCGGTTTGGGTCACACCTGAATTTTCGATCTCAGCAATACTGGGTTTGGCGTTACCACTCTTTGTAATCAATATGGCCTCTCAGTATTTACCGGGTTTAGCCATGATTAAAAGTTATGGTTATCAACCCCACGTCAATCAACTGATTGGTTGGACTGGTACAGCCCAAACGCTACTCGCGCCATTTGGATGTTTTAGTGTCAATATTGCTGCGATTAGTGCGGCCATCAGTCTAGATGACCAAGCCCACCCCGATGAGAAAAAGCGCTATATCGCAGGTATGACTTGTGGCTTCTTTTATATTTTG
Organism: Acinetobacter sp. YH12096; assembly: GCF_013419215.1. Lineage (NCBI taxonomy): Bacteria > Pseudomonadati > Pseudomonadota > Gammaproteobacteria > Moraxellales > Moraxellaceae > Acinetobacter > Acinetobacter sp. YH12096. The sequence goes on from NZ_VPAM01000004.1 coordinate 94,469, forward strand.
ATGGGCCTGTTTGCAGCCACTTTGGTGAGTTTCTTAACTGCTTTTCCATTGGTATTTATTACCGCTTTAGCAGGAATTGCCCTACTAGGCACCATTGGACACAACATCGTCATTGCTTTCCAAGAAGCGAGTGAACGTGACGCTGCTCTACTCACCTTCTTATTTAGTGCATCGGGCGTACAATTTTTTGGTATTGGTTCCGCGTTTTGGGGGTTGGTCTTTGGTTTAGTCGTACATGCTATTTTCAAATATAAGAGAAATTAAGCCCTCAGTTAAATAATTTGCTTCAAATAAAAGAATGATACGCGGTAACGTCATCCGCAAGTGTTTGAGATAGGACTATTTCTAATCAAAAATGTTTTTGCGATACTTTGAATAATTAGACACTAGTGAACAAGTTTTGCGGTGAGGAGCAATGCTCCGCAAGATGGCTTCCTTACGAAGCACGCTTCTCATTTTACCTAAACAAAAGCACCTCCAACCGAAGGCTAATCCCTTTATTTAATCCCTAGATGTAAGCCTCCGTCGAATAGACTTAAAAATCATTTTAAAAATGCGTAATTACTTTTACGTGTGTAACATCAGTTATTTAATCTATTTCGCTCGATACGTTCGGGCGATAAGTTCTTGTTTTAATAATTCGGTTTCGCTTTCGTCTTCCACTTCTGTAAAAGCGGTGAGCCAAATACCATCGGCTGCATAACGAACAATTTTGAGTTCTATATCTGAATCGGTCTGATGATGTCGCTCTAAACGTGAGTTCATCCATTCAATCCAATATTCATTAAAAGTTTTATCGGTCAGCATGGTCATCGAAATCGCGGACCATGACTGTTGCAAACCCATGATTTGTTTTTCTAAGGTAATTTCAATATAGGCTCGGGTAAAACGACCGTATGGCTCAGGGTCTTCGTCAATCAATCGGTCAACAACCTCGTCTAATTGAGCTAAAAGCATGACGATCATGGACTCTAAGAGCTTTTGCTTATTTGAGAAATGATGAAATACACCACCTTTTGTGACCCCAACTAAATCCGCAACGGCTTGAATCGACACCCCGTTGACACCTTTATCTGCAGCAAGACGGATTGCATGCTGCAAAATACTTTGGCGTATCAGTTGAGGTTCTTTCTTGCGCTGATGCGGATTATCCATACTAGTGTCCAGCAGAAGTTGAAAACAGGTTAATTACGACCACACCTGAAACAATCAGGCCTATCCCTAACATGGCTGGGAGGTCTAAACTTTGACGAAAGATAAAGTAGCCAATTAGTGCAGTTAAAACAATACCAACACCCGCCCAAATGGCATAAGCAATACCAAGTGGTATGACTTTAATCACCTGAGACAATAAATAAAATGCCAAACAGAATAAAACTGCGACAGCCAATGAAGGCGCAAGTTTGGTAAACCCTTCTGACTTCACCAAAAATGTCGAACCAATTACTTCTGAGATAATCGCCAATGACAGTAAGCCATACGCCAATGTTACCGAATTCATTATTCATTCCAAAACAAACATACCAGCTGGTAGGTATGTTATTAAGTTAGAGATTATTCTGCAAGCCTTTTAAATCTGTTTTTAATTTTTGACGGTCTGTACGTGTTGTTTCAAAAATTCTAAAGTGCGATAAAAGGTCTGCTGACTGGCCTTTTTACTCATCATAAATTGATATTCATGTACCAAAAATTCTTTCGAATCTGGATAAAATACCGCTGTCACAGGTACATTATTTGCCTTCAATTTTTCTACAAAAGGCTCAGATTGCGTTTTGGTTAAAAAATCTTTATTGCCACCACTGATAAATACAGGCGGATAATTTGAATTAATATTTGAGGCCGTTGAAATACGCGTTAAAAACTCGGCATCATCTTTTTTGTCTCCGGTATACGCCTGAACTAAGTTATAGACGCCCCACTCGATCAGTCCAATCTCTGCGGGTGCAGTATTTACAAAGCTGTTTAAATCATAAATACCACAATGTAAAATCAGCCCTTTAAGCTGTGAAGGCTTTAATACAGGTTGAATCTTTGACGCTTTCGCAAAATCTGGATTCGTAACCAAGGCGGCATAATGACTGGCCATATTTGCACCTGCAGAATCCCCTGCCAAATACATATTTTGCGAATCAATGCCATATTGTGCTGCATGTAGATTTAAAAACATCAATGCAGCATCAATTTGGTTGAGCTGTGCAGGATAAATGGCTTCAGGTGCAAACTGATATTGAACAGAAACTACATTATAGCCTTGGGCTGCGAGTCGTTTAAAATATCCACCTGCATGTTCTTTTGAGCCAGAGACCCAACCGCCCCCGTGGATCCAAACAATCGTTGGTCTTGGTGCAATAACCGTACTAGTTTCAGGTTGATAGATATCCAAGTTTAAATTTGGATTTTGTAGATATTGAATATTTGACTGCACAATAACATTGTCAGGTGCATGTAGGTTGATGAAGGTCTTTTGAACTTGTGTCGATAAGTTAAATGCGCCTGCAATCACTTTAGTACCGCTTTGCGTGTTTTGACAACCAGACAAATGCAACACTGAACACATGCTGAGTACAACCAACCCTACTTTATATGACATATCTAACTATCCAATCGCATCAATTCTGTTATAAATCTTAGATTTAAAACTGTATATAGTTTAGGCTTATTTTTATAAAGTTCAAATTGATCTTTTAGGCTAAAAACCCGAGAAAATTAGTCGATTTTATTTTAATAATTTTTGAGCAAAGTCCGAGTTTTCCACTCAGATTTATTTGACGACTTATCGACATTAATTTATGTAATTTTATGAATTTACAATATTTTTTAGATTAATAAATTGAACCATGCACGACAATGTGTTATCAATGATCTATAGGGTTTAAAAGCAAAATTACAGGAGATTGTTCCATGTCATATCAAAACATTTTAGTACCTGTCGATGGTTCAGAAATCTCGTTTTCTGCAGTTAAAAAAGCTGCAATTATTGCCAAGGCGTTTAACAGCCAACTCACTTTAATCAGCCTTGTTGCTGAAGACCCATTTACCGATGCAGACTTCTATTATTCTTCATCAATCATGAAAGAATATTTCGTACAAGCTTATGCAAATGCAGAATCCGCATTGAAAGAAGCTGTGCAAATTACAACTGAAGTGGGTGTAGAAGCACAAAGTAAGATTATTAAAGGTCAAGTTTCTGCTGAAGGTGTCGTAGAAGCAGCCAATGAAGTCAAAGCCGATTTGATCGTGATGGGTTCACATGGTCGCAAAGGATTTAAGAAAATGCTACTCGGCAGCTTCGCACAAGATGTACTCAGTAATACTGAATTACCTGTGTTGGTTGTAAAAGCTTAAGATGACTAAGCCCACATCATGTGGGCTTTTTTGTATTCAGCACACCCTTCACCCATAGGCTTACCCTTTTGTCTAATTCATACAATATCGTGAATAGAGCAAGATTAGATTGATAACATTTAAAATATTAAGGAAGCAGATATGAGTCAATATCAACAAATTTTAGTCCCTGTGGATGAATCTCCAATTTCATATTCTGCTGTTGAACATGCCCTCAGCTTGGCTAAAAGTCAAAATGCACAAGTGACCATTGTCAGTGTTGTTGCTGTTGATCCATTCGTTGGTGTCGATTTCTATGCTGTTGCACCTGCAATCACTGAATATTTTATGCAGGCTGAAAAAAGTGCTCAGCTGCGTTTAGAAGATATCAAACAAACCTTTGTACGTGATGGTATCGAAGTTAAAACTCGTTTGATTCATGGTGTATCGCCAACTGAAGGGATTTTACAAGTGGCTGATGAAATCTCTGCGGATTTAATCATCATGGGTTCACATGGACGCACAGGTTTGAAAAAAGCCATGCTAGGCAGCGTGGCACAAAATATTTTAACGCAGTGCCCAATTCCTGTTTTGATCATCAAGCAATAAACTAAGATTCAAAAAAAGCCCTCAATTAAGGGCTTTTCTTCTTTTAGATCAATTAAACACGTTATTTAAATACACAATTCGTTCTGTAGTTTTCTGATTAAAACATTTGGTATATTGCAACTCTTGATTTTGCGTATTCATCGCATCATCCCAGTATTGCGAATGCTTTTGATAAGTCTCTTTTTCACTTTCATTTAATGAATAAACACTTTTTTGTGCAAGCACTTTACAGTCGATATCACGCTTTTCAAACCAGTCTGCTTGATCTTGCTGTAACTGCGCCTTTTGTTCATCACTAAAACGATCCCAAGTCTGATTGAGACGATCTACTACTTTTGCATTATCCTGATCTAGCTCTTTCTTACGAATATCCATTGCCTTTTGTGCAAGGCTCATTTGTTGAGATTGACTCTCCATCCCTTGCTGATAGAATTCTTCATCTCGCTTATTTTGAGCACTATATGCCGCATATAGCACCGCATGACGTGTCACTGTTACAACGCTATCAATTACGTCATTTTGACTTGGGACACTTAAACTTAAACCATCTTTGTCCGTTTTAGTGATGCTATAGCTAAAGTTCCCTTTAAGCTGATCATTGTCCATGCTTAAGCCTGACTCACCATCTTCGAGTGAATCATTCAAAGTATAATGACCACGTTCTTCACAGCCTTCATCACATGGTCGTTCAGCAAAGGCGTTTTCAGCACGCTTTTGTAATCCTTTCGGGAAAACCACCAACAATTGACTGCTACATTCCAATGTTTTGGCTTTATTAGGGTCTTCAGTTAAAGTCGTGACATTTTGAATGTTAAATTTTAGATTTTTTACAATCAGATCCATGAGTTGCTGATCGGCTTCATAATCTGACTGACGTATTTCTTTGTTTAATTCTTTGAGATATTCTTTTTTTAAATGATCTTGCAATTGGTCAATATTGGCTTGTGCTGTACAACTCCAATCTTCCAAAGCAGGCGCTTCCGTTTTGGCTTCAGTATCTTTTTTATTTTTAAAATTATCACAGCCGGATATCAATGCCGCAGACAACATGAGGCTCGTGATGACTATTTTTTTCATTGTATAAGTACCATTATGATTTTATTCTTCGGGCGTATTTTACTCAAAATTACAGCGCTTTGACGAGAAAAATCCCCGCATGTGCAGGGATTTTTTATATATCATCTCATTTAGTACGGTTTTAATTGGTCTTTTCAGTTACGCCTTCGCTGGTGACATCTCGTACTTTACCATTCTCGGTATTTAAAACTTCAAACTCAATACGACGGTTTTTGAATTGACCTTCTTTGGTGCTGTTTTCTGCTACCGGTTTTTCTTGACCATAACCCACCGCTTGAAGCTGTGCAGGATCAACGCCTTTCGACACCAAGTAATCCACCACAGCTTGTGCACGCTCTTGCGATAAAGCTTTATTCGCTTCCTCATTACCCACAGCATCGGTATGACCTTGTACAGTCAGATGTACTTCTGTAGCGCGCTGCAGCAATGCTGCCGCCTGATCCAAAATCGATTTATTTACGTCAGGAATATCAGATGAACCTGTCGCAAAATTAATAATTTGTAAGTTCAGCGCAGTCGCAACATCTAGCGCACGAACTTGTTCAGGGTTAATGCTCGCTAATGCTTTTTGTGCATCAGTAATACTGTTATCTACTGCAGTTTGTTCACTCACACCTTCTTGAACCAATACCGTCATATTTTTTGCTAAAGGCTTAATTTGATTGGCAAGGCTTTGAGCATCCGCAGGATTTTGCGACAAAATCGATAACTGATTTTCTGTCCAGGTTAAAGTGGTATTTGGCACACCTTTAAGTTTTTGCAGAACCGTTGGAATGGTATCTTGATCAATAAATTGCGTATGGTAACTGGCATCAGATGAAGCACCACAACCCGTATTAAAGTTAAAGATCTGTTTGACTTGTTGCTGCAAAATTTCAAGATAATTTGAATCACCAGTTTGAATTTGACAGTTGGTTAACTGCCCATCTGTACCGGTGCTAAATTGCAAATGTGCTGGCTGAGATGCAGCAGGCTGTGCAACCGTTGTTGCAGAGGTGGTTGGTTCTTCTTTATTAGTACAAGACTTAAACCAAAATGCGATCAGACCCAATAATATAAGCAGCGCAATAATTGGCAATAACCAATTCGAGCGTTTTTCTTCAACGATAACAGGTGTTGGTTCAACAACAGGCGCTTGGTGTAATGTACGGCCAGCTGCAGTGTTTACCCCTAAACCTGCGAGTAAAGGCACTGCCCATTGTGGTAGTGCCGCCAAAATGCTATCTGCATGATTATCAAGTAAATGCGTGATTGCGACGGGATCAGATGAACCCGCTTCATTTTCAAGTGCCCCTAAAGTTGGAGCTATAGAGTGGTTTAAGGTTTGCTCTATTTCTGACGTTGGGGCCGTACCGCCACCGAGATGTTGCAAAAATTGATCTTTTAATGTGGGATTTGCCGAAAATATATCACTAATACGAGGGTTTAACTGTTTTTGAAAGGCATCAATAAATTCAGGTTTGGATCGAAAAATATTTAACAGGAATGGAATAAATTGGCTAATGGCTGAATTTTTTTCAGTTAAGTGTTGTGTATCACCGTCCAGCACAATCGAGGAGACGTGCTGCTTAATCAGCGCTAATAAGTCTATATTCATATTTGTACTCCATGCGGTTGTCATTATTTTCATGTGTACTTTAGTTTATATGCTTATTTTTTGATCAAATGTAATAATTTGTTCGGACTTGTCAGCGCGTTAATTTCTTTTCTATTTTCAATCTATTAATTTCAATCCTCATAAAAAAAGCCAGCCGAAGCTGACTTTTTAGTATGAAATTAAGGTTCTAGATAATATATTTTTTGGCGCAACTCAGTAGTTCGTGTCACAGTCATATTTGTTTCACAGTTTAAACGATAAACCTCTGGATTTTCTGTATTTGAACTTTCTAACTTACACTCTAAATCACGTTTTTTTAGCCAAATTTTTTGTTCCGCAAGTAATTGGTCACGAACCTCTTTTGTCGTCGCATTCCAAACTAAATTCAAGTTCTCATTTGCTGTATCTAAATTCGACTTAGCTTCTGCTAACACTACTTCTTGATATTCTTGTACTGCTGCATTTTGTTCAGCAATACGTTTCACTTCTTCTTGTTTAGCTACTTCAGCTGCATTTTGCCTTGCAGACTTTAGTAAAGAGTCTACAGCAACTTCACTAACAAAATGGACTAAAGCATCGGAATTTTCCAAAGTAACAAATACTTTTTTTCCATCATCAGTTGGTTGAACTAAGTACTCAATTTCCTTTTTTAATTGATTTTGTTCTAAACTAAGATCCGAAAGTACAGCAGATTGTGCAACATTATTCTGTTCGTATACAGCCCTTGCTGCATCTGCGTCTAAAATCATTTGCTCTGGTAATTTAACAATAAAATCCGTTGCACAGTAACTTTTCTTACTATTTGGATCCGAATTATTAGTACGAACATCAGTAACTTGAAAAGTAATTTGCTTCAAAGAACTGCGTAATTTACCCATATCAATGGTGATATTTTCCGTCTCAATTAATTCTTTTATACGATTACTTGATAGATCGCTTAAACCTTTACTAAATGATTCAACCACAAGCTCTTTAGCAGTTTCATTATCACATTTGGCAGTTGTTCCAGTAATTGATGAAACTTTATCACAAGCTGTTAAAAACACAGATGCTACCGCAAGACACATAATTTTAAATTTCATATTCATCTTACCATCTTAATATTCTGAATAATATTCAGTTTCTGCTGCAGTTGCTTGTGCTGCTGCCGCGGCTGCATCTTGCGCAGCCAAGTTAGCCTCATAAGCTGCATTAACTGCTTGCTTCGTTTCAGCCTCTTTTAATTTAATTTGATTTTTCTCTATTTGAGGCTTTAAAAATGCATAAGTTAAAGTATCAGAAATCAAAGTATTAAAATTATTTGTGTTCTTAACTAGAGTAAAAATTTTATCGCCCTTGTCTGAGGGTTGGAGCGTATATTCTAAAGTTAAGTTGATTTTATTATTATTAAAATCAACACCTAAGTCATTAGCTTGACTCTCAGTTGAATAGCGATCTACTTTAACACGGGCTTCATCTGATTTTTTCACAACATCGGAAGGTAAAATTGTTGCTAAATCAATTGAACAATTCGTCTTTGAACTATTCGGATCAATAAATTCTGTACGACTATCCATCAAAGTAAAATTTATTGATTGTGCTGAAAGTTTTAATTTAGCAGGATCCAAATCTTTGATTGCGCCATCCGAAATTAGCGATTTAAGCTCACTTTCTAATTGGTTCGTTAGGTTATCTTTTAAAACTTGATTAACAAGCAGCAAAGCTTCTGTGTCATCACATGCTATATGCTTAGAAAATAAATTACCCTTACAACCTGTTACACATACTGCAACCACACCAATTGCTAAAATATTTTTATAAAACGACATATTACCCCCTATTTATTTGAATCAAATATACACAAATTTACATAAACTAACTATTTTTAATTAAAAAAAGCTGACTATTGCCAGCTTTTTTTAATTAAATTCTACTCATTTTTTGTTTATCTAAAGAAAGCGTGAACTACTTTACCTTTTACCATTTGCTGAATTAATGGTGTGTTCTTACCATTTGATACAATCGTGTCTTTATTAATAGTCCACTCAAGCTCTGGATCGACCAGTACCCAACCCGCTTCATCTGCCCAACGCTGTTGCATATTGGCCACTTTTGCCGGTGCGAGTGTAACTTTCTCAACCCATTCCAGTGGGCTTAATAGGCCTTCTTGAATCAGTTGAATACCAAAAGGTACATAGGTATCAAATGCGGTAAAACCAGGTTGTGTTTCAGCAAAAGGCGCCATTTTCGCAGAGCTGCTCAGCGGCTCATGATGCGTACAGATCGCATCAATCACACCGTCTTTCACTGCTTGGCGGAGCAAGTCTTTATCTTGCTCAGAACGCAGCGGCGGACGAACATGCGCAAGTGAATTAAAGCCGTCAATCAACTGATCAGTTAAATGCAATTGGTGCATGGCTACATCGCAAGTGACCGGCAAACCTTTCGCTTTGGCCTGTTTAATCAATTCAACGGATGCGCCTGATGACAACAGACCAAAGTGCGCACGCACTTTAGTAGCTTCAATCATCAATAAGTATTTTGCAATGGCTACGGTTTCCGCCAATGCAGGAATCATCGGCAAACCTTGACGAGATGCGACAAAACCTTCATGCACACAGCCATCTTTGGCAATCTGCGGCTCTTCGGCATAGAACACAACGGTCATGTTCAGACCCGCAGCATATTCCAAGGTGCGAATCACTACATCATCGTCCATAAATGGCGCATTGGCATTCGATACCGCAGTACAGCCACCTTTTTTCAAACCTGCCATATTCGCCGGCTGCTTGCCTAACAAACCTTGAGTTTGCGCGCCAATCACCTGCAGATAAATGCCACCATCAATCATGGCTTTTTCCACCAGGCCATGAATCAATGCGCCATTGTCCTGCACAATCGGTTTTGAGTCAGGCGGGGTAAACACATGCAAAATACCATTCGCACGTGCAGCCTTACCTTCTGACTTTAAAGTGCCATGCTGCTGCTGACCCGGCTCACGCAAACGCGCACAGAGATCAACCATACTTGGCATCAGCCATTTGCCTTGACCATCAATGGTTTCAGCGGCATTGCTTTCGGCAACCAATCGGCCATTTTCAATATAAACCGTCTGTACGCTGTCAGTTTGATTGATTGGATCTAAGACACGTACATTTTCAACTTTAACAATACTCATGACTATCCCTTAAACCGCAATCGCTTCAATTAAACCTTTTTCTTGCAGCTGACCTTGCATCGCCAAAGCCAGTACCGCCATACGCACCGCAATACCGTTGGTCACCTGATGTAAAATCACGGACTGAGCACCATCGGCAATACTCGAGTCAATTTCAACACCGCGGTTCATTGGTCCCGGATGCATCACGATGCAGTCAGGTTTTGCCAAAGCCAAGCGTTCTTTATTCAAACCGTACATTTTGTAGAATTCAGCTTGAGATGACAGCGCAGGAGAATCAATACGTTCATTTTGAATACGTAAAGTAATAATCACGTCGCAGTCTTGAATGCCGTCTTCCATATTGTTGAACAAACGAATGCCTTCGCCATAATCATCAAAACCGTAAGGCAGCAAAGTATTTGGCGCAATGACACGAATATCTTTACAGCCCAATGTTTGCAATGCAGCGACATCTGAACGGGCAACACGCGAATGCTTAATATCGCCAATAATGGCAATGGAAATGTCTTCAAAATTCTTTTTGGTTTCACGGCGAATCGTCAACATATCCAACATGGCTTGCGTTGGATGCGCATGACGGCCATCGCCTGCATTGATGATTGCCACATGCGGACAAACATCTTTGGCAATAAAATGCGGCGCGCCTGACGATGAATGACGAACCACAAAAATGTCGGTCGCCATCGCCTCTAAATTCCACAAGGTATCACGCAGTGTCTCGCCTTTTGATGTACTTGAACGTGCAATATCAATGTTCAATACGTTTGCAGACAGGCGTTTTGCTGCCGCTTCAAAAGTGGTACGGGTACGTGTTGAATTTTCAAAAAACAGGTTCATCACCGTACGACCTTCTAAAAGGTTGTTGGTAATCAGCTGATTTTGGTCATTAAAAAAGGACTGTGCAGTGTCCAATATTTTTGTGAGAGTTTCTTTAGAAAGGCCTTCGATGGTGAGGAAATGTTTTAAGTTACCATCTTGGTTGAGTTGAATCTGGCTCGGTGTATGCAATGCCGCCAAGTGCATGAGAGATTCCTTATCGTTAAGTTAACGCATTATACAGAGAATCTTGGCAAATGGCAGTTGAAGTTTTCAACGTTCAATGCAAACGCATGATGTTATTCAAAATGAATTTTCAAATTCCTATCTATCATTTCAATTAGATAAATTAAACGGTTTAAATTAAACTTCACCTTTCCCCTTTCAAAAAGCCTTCAAACAGGACTTCTATCTGTCCTTATTTTTGATTGAATTGAATACTTTCAAACAGATAAAGTTCAGCTATGAACAACCGCCTTCTGCACAGTTCAACAGCTCTTGAAACATGGAAAGATGGTTGATACTTCAGGCGGTGTGCAGCAGGAAATTTATGCTGCTGCTCACAGCGGGATTGAATTAACGCAATGCGCCAATATAACGATGTGCAACCTGTGCTTTATAGATATCTTCCGCAGTCGGTTCGCTCATTAAAATTTCTGCTGTTTCAGATTGAACTGAGCTAACTATTGGTTCTTCTTGTGCTGAAACTGCAGCTTCATGCAAATTCAACTCGCTGTAAAGCCGCGCAACCAAACGAGATAATTCAGGATCGGCCGTTTCCAAAGCCAAGTTAGAAACAAAGCGTGCGTATTCGACATTCTCAACCACATATAATGCGTCAATAACCCGACCTGACACACGACGTAAGCGCGCATAGATTAAAGTTGCAATTGAAAATGCGTTTGATTGACTATTGATTGCCAGCCCTGTCATAAATACCCCTAATGATATCAATATTATAAAGATCGAATTTTGATCAGGGTTATAGCAATTTTTGTACCATTAAGTGATATTTCTCACAATGTACGCAGAATAAATTTGGTAAAGTCATTCAAATCTACCGATATTTCTTCCGTTTCAGCGCAATATCGTCCGCCCAAATCCACGAAAATACGTTAAAATATGCGATTGCTTTTTTGCCTTTGGAAATTTACATGAATTCGAAACCGCGTCTTTCTACATATTGGGTTACCTGTGCAGATGGACTGGAAACCTTACTCCGCGAGGAAATTGAAGGTTTAGGTGTTCAAAATATTGAACAGTTCCCGGGTCGTCTTGTATTCAAAGGCACACTTGAAGATGCATACCGTATTTGCATGTGGTCACGTTTGGCTTCTCGTGTACTCACTCCAATTCATACACATGAATTAGAGTTCACGCATGATGCACGTGATGTAGCGGAAGAGCTCTATGAAGGTGCAATAAACTTTGACTGGTCACTTATTTTTGCACCACAAAGTACATTTGCCGTTCGTTTACACATCGAACGTGACATTAAAGTCAATTCTCAGTTCGCAACTTTACGTGTCAAAGATGGTGTGGTCGATTCCTTTATGGAAGCTGTGGGCAAACGTCCTAGCATTGACATTAAGCAACCTGAAATTACGTTGTATGTATTAGCTGGCAAAACTGAACATACTTATTGCTTAGATTTATCAGGTGATTCTCTACATAAACGAGGCTACCGACGCTATATGACAGATGCGCCGATTAAAGAGAACCTAGCGGCTGCCATCTTACAGAAAGCAAAACTTAAACAGCATCAACCCGATATTATCCTTGACCCAATGTGTGGTTCAGGGACATTTATCATTGAATCTTTAATGATTTTGACTGACCGCGCGCCAGGCCTTGTTCGTCGTTTTGGTTTTAATGGTTGGAATGGTCATGACCATGAACTTTGGATGTCGATCAAAGGTGAAGCTGCTGAACGTCATAAAGCCGCACTTGAAAACTCTCTGCCACAATTCTATGCATTTGATGCAGACTGGGAAGCGGTAAAAGCAACTAAACAAAATATTATCGCGGCAGGTTTCGAATCTGTACTTGATCAAATTAAGATTGAAGAACGTACACTTGCAGACTGGCCAGATTTCCAAGCAACAGGTAAGAAAAGCTTTGTTGTCACTAACCCTCCGTACGGCGAGCGTTTAGGTGATAAAGCCTCTAACCGCGCACTGTATTTAGGTCTATCGGCACTATTACAAAAGAACTTCCCGAATCAGCCTGCTGCGATTATTGCAGCACAAGTTGAACAGGCCGATGTCCTTGCCTTTAATGATCCGCAAATTTTGCGTTTGATGAATGGTAAGCTCCCAATTTACGTCCGTTTTGGTACAGTCAAACCTGCAGCAGTTCAAAAGCCTTTCCTAGAGCATTGGGAACCTCAACAATTTGAAAAAATTGAAGGTGCAGAAGACTTTACTAACCGTCTGCAAAAAAACATGCAGAATCTTAAAAAATGGGCAGTCAAAGAAAATATTTTCTGTCTACGTTTATATGATGCCGATTTGCCTGACTTTAATGTCGCGGTAGATTTGTATGGTGATCGTTTACACGTACAAGAATATGCACCACCGAAAAAAATTGACCCTGAAAAAGCCAAAAAACGCTTTAACTTAGCACTTCAAGCGATTCGTGCAGTGACAGGCTTAGGTCGTGATGCGATTTTCATTAAAACACGTGCCCGCCAAGAAGGTAAAAATCAGTACACCAAACAAAGTACCGCGTCTAAACGTTTTATCGTTCAAGAAGGCAAAGCAAAGATTTTGGTGAACCTAACAGACTACCTCGATACAGGTTTGTTCCTTGACCATCGTCAAATGCGTCTACGGATTGCCAAAGAAGCCAAAGGTAAACACTTCCTGAACTTATATAGCTATACCTCTACAGCGAGCTTACATGCAGCGCTTGGCGGTGCAGCAAGTACGACCAGTGTCGATTTGTCAAATACCTACCTAAACTGGTCTAAAGAGAACTTTGTACTGAATGGTTTGACAGTAGATCATGCAGATGAACAACATCAGTTCTTCTCTAGCGACTGTTTTGAATGGTTGAAAGAAGGTCACGAGCAATATGACCTGATCTTTATTGACCCACCAACATTCTCTAACTCTAAAAAGTTCTATGGTACGTTTGATGTCCAACGCGACCATATGTCTTTGCTTAAACGTGCCATGAACCGTTTAACCACTGACGGAACGCTTTACTTCTCAAACAACTACCGTGGTTTTGAGATGGACGATGTGATCATGGCAATGTTTGACGTTGAAGAAATCAGCAATGAAACCATTGGCCTAGACTTTAAACGTAATACCAAAATTCACCGTGCATGGAAAATCACTCATCCACAAATCTAAGGTTTGACTTTAGAAATTCCTGATCTATGAAATGAAGCACGTCAGTGCTTCATTTCAACCACGACTCCATCTGGATACGTTACTCGAATATTTTCATGTCGCTCTTGCAGCACAATACGGTTAATCGGTGCAACTTCAGGAGATTGTATTAACCCGACCTGATCCGCTGCCCTTTTCTTTTGAAGCAAATAATCACTCATGGTTGAGCCTTCAAGCTGGGTCTCCTGAATGATCTTATTATTACGATTAGATTTATGATTTGAATTGTTCTGCTGCTCTTCTTTGGGTTTAGCTGCTTCACTCTCAATAATATCTAAGGTTTCTTAACTAAATTGTTTTTTACCTTGCGTTTCATTCGACAAACGTTGATCTGAAATTGAAGTACCCGCAAAAACTGTAGACTGAACAGCGATCAGAAAAATGCTACTAATAAGACTGTGTTTTACCCAAGAACATTTAGGCATGGATGATTGAACAAGTTTCCGTCTAAAAAAATAATCGTGTGACATCGTGTCTTTCCTATTGTTGTTTTGATTGGCTAGTTGCCCATTGACGCTAGCAACTTTTCAACTGTTCAACAATGGCTAGGCCGCTGTGTTCCGATAAAGTGAAAATCATGATTCCGCAGCTAAAAATATAAAACCGCCAATCTATGACGGTTTTATATTTTTTAAACTTAACTACTCACTGCTGGTTGCTTATTTCTCTTGTATAGCTTGACCAAAAAGCTTTTGACCGAACTTATATTGCATACTCATGACCATGTTATTGCCATCGCGCTTGCCTTGCCCTGATGTTTCAAAACCAGCAAACATGGCTTCGGCTTCCTGTACTGACAAACTTTTGCCCTGTAATTGTAAAAAGTTATTCATGATTGCAGTCATCATATTTTTATCAAAACTTAAGTCTGCTTGAAAATCCAGTAAGCTCGGCACCATTTTTATAAAAGACTCCATTGAAGCATGGTGACCCGGCATGACTTTCCCCACAACATTTGCAGAGGCTTTACCTCCACCAATACTGATCGAGTTATCTTTAGACTCAAAATCAAAACCTTGGCTTGCGATTGCTAAGAATGCTCGAGTCATTTCTTCACTTGATTCACCCACTGCATCGCATGAATTTTCCACCTGATGCAAAAGTTCACTAAATGCACGAACTTTATCTAGATTAACTTTATGCAATGCCAAATTCAGTGCGAAATCTTTAGTGACCGGTGAACCTGGGAAATCCATCTCATCAGCTTTTAAGTAGCCTTCAAAGTCCACATCCTGTTTATTTAGTTCGGTCTCCCAACGCAATTGCATACCACGCATGCCGCCTGAGAACTTTTGATCTAAACGTTTGATAGAAGCCGCTTGGATTTCAACAAAACCATTTTCAAGATTTTTCTGATTTAAACCTTGATTGGTCTTCATCGAAAAATTTTGCACCATGGTTTGCATTGGACCTTCACTCAACCGAACCACAGGTAAATGGATTGAAAGCTCAGATACCTTAGTGGCTTGCCCCGGTAGACTACTGATCCGAATTTGCAATTGGCTGGCATCAGCTTGTACCGTTGTACCTTGTGCAGTCGTTTTAAATGCAGGAATCTTTAGATCTGTTTTACTTTGACCAATCCAATTGACCAAAGTTTTTGCCGTTAAGTCTGTATCAAAAAGCTTGGCATATTCGGACGTACTTTGTTGTTGAACAATCTTAAAGTTCGAGTTGATGTTATAGCCTTTCAACCCACGTTGAATCTGATCGGTACCCTTCAACACGATCACTTCTTTGGGTTTACACGGGTCTGTTTTCAGGGTTAATACCCAATCGACCGTTCCACCCATCAAACCCATTTGATAATTGCTGTACTTTACATCAACATCTTGTACAGCTGCTGACCAATTATTCTGTGTATAAAATTGGGCAAGAGATTTATCTGCATATAAATTCCCTCCCACCACAGCTGCTGAAAGCACCGCTAAACTGCCAATTCCCCACATCCATTTTGACATGTCTTTCTCATTCTGATTATTCTTTGCGCAGTATACTGAAGAACTCAGTTACATAAGTACACAATCAGAATGATTTTAAATGATTGATTTGGCAGTTTTAATTGATTTTTTGATGGCTATCACTTCAACTATATACGCCCAGCTTCAAAATAACTAATACGTTTACGATCAAAAGCAGCGTATGGATTGGCTTTAAAACTATGAAAATAGTGCTTGGCTTTTAACACATGTGAGGTCGTATTTTTCATCCACTCAATACGCGGGTCCTTCTCTGCCAAAGTAATACAATAGGTTTCTTTACCACGTTGCTTTGTCTGCTGTTTTGCATGAAAAATCAAACTTGCAAATACGTCCAGATGTTCAGGATGACATAGCGGACTATGCAACATTAAATAATCAAAGGTTCCATGAATTTTTGGCAGTGATAAAACACCACGCACACTGGCATAGGCATTATAAAAAGGTTTCATCAACTTTAATGACCTTGAATAATCGATCACTCGAGTTTGTTTAAAACTTTTTTGATTCCATAAGCCATAAAGTCCAACCAACTGATTGTGCTGATCGTAAATCAAATAGAAGTCATCTAGATTTAAGCATGCCCAAAATGGATTTTGACCATCTACCAAAGCATTAAAATCATAGCTAGGTAAAAAATTATAATGGTCTTTCATTTTTAAAATGAAATCATTCGCTTCATCTACACGTTCAGCAGTCAGGGTTTTAAATTGATATTGATTGAAAGTTTTTGGTTTCACTGCCTGTGAAACGGTAAAGGTTCGAATTTCATCATAAAAATATGGCAGCGGAAATCCAGATCTTTCATGATGTAAAATACTGGCAGCGACAATATTGTCGTTTAAAACTACACTTTCAAAAATCGTGTCTTGTGGTATTTCATCATGGAGATAGTCCATCAATAAGCGCATGACTTTAGCACCACGATACGCTGGATTCATTCTTAAATCGGCGACATAACGCATCAGGTCAGGCTGACCATTGATATAACAATAACGCCATCCCAAATTCATCATCGCAATCACGATAGATGGATCTTCCACAGGGACAACCACTTTTAAATCTGGACGATTATACTGTGCGTGGCTGGCATCAAAATAACTGGGGTGACGCGCATAAGATAATGTGATGCCATTGCTTGGCATAGTCTCTGCACTAATTTTCATTAGTTGCTCATCATCTTCGACAGTCGCATTTCGAACCGCAAACTTAGTCTCATTCTTTGAATGATATAACGCCGTTTCGTCGAACGGTGCATCTAACACATCGATATCCATCTCAATACTCAATTATTTTTGTTTTCATTTTCTTAAGCGGCTCAGGCTTAATATTCCCTTCAATCATGCCATTGTTCATGGCTAATGTTTTGTAGTAGTCCCATGCATCTTGTACATGTACAACTTCAGGTTCATCCAACTGCCCTAGATCGCGTGCCAATTCATAATGAAAATTATGTTTAAGCAAACGATCTAGTGCTTGAGCTGATGGTTGTTTGTCTACATTGCCTTCACTGAGTAAAATATAGTGTGGTTTTTTAACCGAACATTGTTCGATACCCAAGATACTAATCGGCAAATAATCCGCTTGTTTAAACTCTGCAAGAACTTTAACTGCAGCATTGTGGTCGAGCTTTTCTCCGACCAAATCTACCGTCATTTTGCGACCTAAAAACTTGAAACATGGCACTTGCTGATAAAAGTCTGTGACTTCTAATTCATCATCAATCACATAACGAATTAATCCTGAACCTGTCGTGATCACAGGACTAACAATATCACCTATTTTCAGTTGCCAAGATGGCACCACTTTTTGGCTGTCTTGCAAAATAAATTCATAAAAATGTGACTGATAACTTAAGGTAAAACGCTCTGCAAATGGAATCGTCACTACGCCTTCAGTTGCCCATAAACCTTTACCTTCAAATGCCACACCTGCAATTCGTTGCTGGAGTTGTACTGCCCACTGCTCTGCGCTCGCTGTATCCCAACTCGAAACCAGACTGAGTTTAGGCCACAGTTTTTTCCACGCCGATGCTTGGGTCAAATCCAAGTCTTGTAAGCGATAGCATTGTTGACAAGATTTAGGAACTTGCAGAAAACTCAATCCCTCACGTTGCCATTGTCCAGTTTTCAAGACCTGCACAATTTCAGCTTGATGTTCTTGAATGATATCCAACAATTGCAAAGCAAATGTAGGACTCCATACCGAAATCATGCCTAAATGCTTATCTGCAACGAGATACACCGCAGTTGCAAACATGGCATCTTCGGCTGAACTTGCCATCGCAATTTCAGTCGGTACCGACTGGGTAATTTTACTCAGCACTCGCTTCGACAGATTAAGCAGCGCACTATCATCATTCAAATTACTATTTTCTAAAAGCTTTCGCTGGCTTTCAGGCAACCATGAAACCGACCAATAATGCGTTGAGTTTTTCAGTTGTGGATGAGTTCGGTATAGATTGGTGAGCCATAACCCAATAGCTTCATCTAGCTCATCTAAAAAAGCCTGAGTATAAGGAATGAATTTAATTGCTTCACTCGACCCACTGGTCGGTTGAAATCGGACAATTTTTTCAGGCCCTAAACAATTTTTGCCACTTTGTCTGGATTGTTCAATTTGGCTTTTCCAATTGCTATAACGCGAAAGCGGATATTTTTTGGCAAATTGCTCATAACTTAAATTTTGCGAAATGTGCTGCTTTAAAAAATGACTTAATTTTTTACGTTGCACATTTTCCAACTGATGTGCCTGCTGTGTATAGCGTTGAAATGCTTTACGGCAGGCAATATTCAAGACTTGATGTGCTGTGGTGAGAAGCAATCCCATTAGGCCACCTTCGAGTCTGAACCTGTCGCAATATGCAATGTACGTGACTTATAACGTAACTTGCTGTCATGTTTACTCACACTGGTGGTCTTGGTTAAGAATCGATTTACATAACGGTATAAATCGCTCCAACGTAATTCACCAATGCATGGAAGTTCAGTTCCATCGACCCACGTTGGGTTCTTATCTTCAAAAAAAGCAATCTTGGTATTGTTTTCGCGCATCTCATGGGTGATAGGCGCAACATCTGCTTTGAGTGGCTGGTAGTCTTCGCCAAAATTTAGCAAACCTGTTTCATGGTTATAGTATTCTGAGAAATATTCTTTACAGTACGATTCGACAAAGTCTTTGAGATGAGCATTTTTCTCACCATAGTGTGGATAGTAGCTGTAGTAGTTATTGGCTAAAAGCAGATAAGTTTTAAAGCCTTTAGAGATTAGAATCCAATATACAGGTGTTCTTGGATGACGAAATTTAAAACTAATAATATAACGGAACATTGCTCTAGTTAATGCACGATTTCCCCAATACTCTTTCTCAATAATGGTATCTCCACTGAAAAAAGCATGTCGGGCTTTACCATCAACAACAAAGTCACGTTCCATAACCGTCGAAAATCCGACAATTTGATTATTTTTCGGTTCAATAATAAAAAAAACACCGGTTTTTTCTAAGAAGTCGCGTTCAAAAATTTCATAACGGGTATTGGCATAATACTTTTGATAAATACCATACATGCGTTTGAGTTCTTGAACAGTGATGTCACCAGTATGTTTATATAAACTATAAGGTTCTTTTTTGATCTGCCTAAGCAGTTTAAATTCCATCATAATCATAATTTCCTGTTGCCATTCATTCATGATGAACAAGCGATATTGTTTTTGTTTTACAGAACACAGTCATCTCGTTGGATGCGTGCGGACGTCATATTAGTGGGTGAAAATGATGAAATGCAATCAACTTTACGTATTTAAACGAAAATCACGAAAAGCGTAAAATAAAAAAACCCGGCCTAAACCGGGTTTCTGTTTTTACAACTGAACGTGGCTAATTTGTACCTTTTAATTGAGTTTCATCTTGTCAAAACTTAGGTGATCTCCTTCCGCTTGAACAACAATCGTATCGCCCGGTTGGAACGCGCCTGACAAGATTTTCTGTGCCAGTGTATTTTCAACTTGTTGTTGGATGGCACGTTTTAGAGGACGTGCACCATATACAGGGTCAAAACCAGCATCGATAAGTAACTCAAAGGCACTATCTTCAACTGCCAAACTCATGTCTTTGTCAGCCAAACGTGAACGTAAACGATCCAACTGAATATCTGCAATGCCACGAATTTGCGCTTTTTGTAAAGAATGGAAAACCACCAGCTCATCAATACGGTTCACAAATTCAGGACGGAAATGTTCAGATACAGCAGCCATGACCACAGCACGAACTTCGTCTTTCGACGGGTTTTCACCTAATTCACGAACATCGGTTGAACCTAAGTTCGAGGTCATCACGATTACGGTGTTTTTGAAATCAATCACACGACCTTGTGAGTCAGTTAATCGACCATCATCTAACACTTGAAGCAAGATGTTAAAGACGTCTGGATGGGCTTTTTCAACCTCATCAAACAACACCACACTATAAGGTTTACGACGTACAGCCTCAGTTAATACACCGCCTTCTTCATAGCCCACATAGCCCGGAGGAGCACCCACTAAACGGCTCACCGAATGCTTTTCCATAAACTCTGACATGTCGATACGAATAATCGCATCATCACTGTCAAATAAGAAGTTACCTAGAGCTTTGGTTAACTCAGTTTTACCTACACCTGTTGGCCCAAGGAATAAGAATGAACCACTTGGGCGGTTTGGATCGGATAATCCTGCACGAGAACGACGCACCGCATTCGACACTGCTACGACAGCTTCATCTTGACCAACTACACGGTTATGTAAGAACTCCTCCATGTGTAAGAGTTTTTCACGTTCACCTTGCAGCATTTTCGCAACAGGAATACCTGTAGCCGCACTTACCACTTCAGCGATTTCATTTTCAGTGACTTTGGTACGAATCAGTTTCGGTTCTTCATTCACCTCGGCAACTTCTTCTTCATTCAAGCGTTTTTGCAACTCAGGAATAACACCATATTGCAAACGGCTAGCTTCTGCTAAATCACCTTCACGTTGTGCTTTTTCAAAGGCAGTACGTGCTTTATCTAGCTCGATTTGAGCCTGATTCGTGCCGTCAACCAGACGTTTTTCCGCAATCCAAACTTCTTCCAAATCACTATATTCTTTTTGAACTTCAGCAATTTGTTTCTCTAGGTGCTCAACTTCAGCTTTTGAGACTGAATCTGCATCTTTTTTCACCGCTTCAAGTTGCATTTTTAACTGAATTAAACGGCGATCTAAACGGTCAAGTGGCTCAGGTTTTGAGTCAATTTCCATTTTGATACGTGATGCAGCTTCATCAATCAAATCAATGGCTTTGTCTGGCAACTGACGGTCTGTGATGTAACGATGCGACATTTTTGCCGCAGCAATAATCGCAGAGTCTAAAATTTGCACACCATGATGGGTTGCATATTTGTCTTTTAGACCACGTAAAATCGCAATGGTGTCTTCCACACTCGGTTCATCAACGATCACTTTTTGGAAACGACGCTCTAATGCCGCATCCTTTTCAATATATTGGCGGTACTCATCTAAGGTGGTTGCACCTACACAGCGTAGCTCACCACGCGCTAATGCAGGTTTAAGCATGTTACCAGCATCCATTGCACCATCGCCTTTACCTGCGCCAACAAGCGTATGTAATTCGTCAATGAAAAGAATAATCTCGCCATCATATTTGGCTAAATCTTTTAGAACTGCTTTAAGACGTTCTTCAAATTCACCGCGGTATTTTGCACCTGCAAGCAATGAACCAAGGTCGAGTGAAAGTACACGTTTACCTTTCAGACTTTCAGGAACTTCACCATTGACGATACGCTGTGCTAAGCCCTCAACGATTGCTGTTTTACCCACACCCGGCTCACCAATCAGTACGGGGTTGTTTTTGCTACGACGTGATAAAACCTGAATGGTACGGCGAATCTCTTCGTCACGACCAATAACTGGATCTAACTTGCCTTCTAATGCACGTGCATTGAGGTCTAAGGTATATTTGTTGAGTGAATCACGTTGATCTTCGTGGTTATTACTCATGACTTGTTCACCGCCTCGTATTTGTTCAATTGCACTACGTAATTTATCTGTCGTTACGCCTACACTATTTAATAAGGTTTTGGTTTTACCCGTTTCAGCTAAACCGAGAATCACCCAATCTGTAGAAAGAAACTCATCTCCAGCTTTTTGCGCAAAACTATCGGCTAAATTTAGCGCTTTGACTGCTTCAGGATTTAGGTTGATGTCCCCTGTCGGCGTAGCAATGGTGGCGGTATCCTGTAGGGCTTGCTGAAGTTTGGTTTTTAACTCAGGAAGATTAGCACCTGCCTGTTGTAACAAGCTTTGGTTCGAAGGCTCTTCAAGCAATGTCGAAAGAATATGGATTCCTTCAATGGCTGTATGGTCTTTCCCCATTGCTAAAGATTGGGCATCGGATAATGCTTGCTGCAAACGGTTTGTGAATTTTTCGAATCGCATTCTTGTTATTCCTCACAACAAATTCTGTACTTGAAGCATATATGGGAGTCATATTTAAAATTTCAAATACATTTTTTAAATATTTTTCAATGAGTTAATTTTAAGATAAAGATAAATCTCAATTATAATATTGGTATAAATAGAATACTTTTCAAGTCATTTATTGAAGAATTTAGTACTTTATTATATTGTTTAAATACATATGTATTTTTAGGCAATTTTCTTGTCAACTCAACTAACTTTCTGACAATAAAATTCAATGATTTTCCATTTGCTTAAATAATACAAATGTCAAAAAAGCCCACATTTACATGCAGGCTTTTGCTTAATCCACTAAAAAGTTCAGCTTAAGGTGCAGGATTTGGCTGTTGGCGATGAATAGCTTCAATCTTTTTTAAAATGTCTTCTGATAAATTCACCTCAAAAGCATCAATATTTTCTTTCAACTGATCTAGATTTGTCGCACCAATAATTGTACTGGTGACAAAAAATTGCTGCTTAATAAATGCTAGTGCTAACTGTGTCAACGTTAAACCATGCTGTTCAGCCAATTGTGCATATTGTTCTGTTGCCCATTCACTCTCCGCATTTGAATAGCGGCTGAAGCGTGAAAATAGTGTCACTCGAGCATTGGCAGGACGTGCACCATGACGGAATTTACCTGTTAGATAACCAAATGCTAAAGGTGAATATGCCAATAAGCCCACGCCTTCGTAGTGTGCAATTTCAGATAAACCGATTTCATAAGTACGATTCAACAAACTATATGGATTTTGCACACTGACAATTTTTTCTAAACCATGCTTTTCTGCAAGTTGTAGGAATTTTAACGTTCCCCATGGCGTTTCATTAGATAGTCCAATTGAGCGAATTCGACCTTTTTTCACCTCATGACTTAAAGCAACTAATGTTTCTTCTAAATTGGTAATAGTTTGCGTACTGTTTGCTTCGGCATTGCCATAACCCAATTTACCGAAAAAGTTGGTTGGACGTTGCGGCCAATGCAACTGGTATAAGTCAAGATAATCTGTTTGTAAGCGCTGAAGAGAATGATCCAGTGCAGACTCAATTTCCGAAGCAATAAATTTAGTTTGCCCGTCACGAATATGACTACCGCCTTGTGACGGCCCTGCAATTTTTGAAGCTAAGATTAATTTATCACGTCCACCGCGAGCTGCAATCCAGTTACCAATAATAGTTTCAGTTGAACCTTGGGTTTCAGGTTTCGGTGGGACAGGATACATTTCTGCAGTATCCCAAAAGTTAAGACCACGCTCTAAAGCATAATCCAGTTGCTCGAAAGCTTCTGCTTGGGTGTTTTGTTCACCAAACGTCATAGTGCCTAAACAAATTTCTGGAACTAAAATTCCGCTATGTGCCAATGGTTTAAATTGCATGCCACAAATTCCCTCTTTATTTTAAATATCAATATATAAGTCACGAAGTAGCTTACCTAAGATATCGGCTTTGTTTAAATCATAATTTTCTGTTTATTTGTCAGAAAATGTGAGAAAAGCTTGTTCAGCTATAATGGTGAGAAATGAATAGACATAAAAAAAGCAAACCCCTGAGTTTGCTTTTTTTTATTTAGAAGAATGATTATTCTTCGTCGTCAAATTCGTCAGAAGCCAATTGACTTTTATCTTCAAGCGATGCATCAAAAATTAGAATCGCTTTACCATCAGTTTCAATCATGCCTTGCTCTTCAAGTGTTTTTAGAACACGACCAACCATTTCACGGGAACAACCCACGATACGACCAATCTCTTGACGAGTAATACGAATCTGGCGACCATTCGGCAAAATCATTGCTTCAGGTTGTGAAGATAAATCAATTAAGCAACGTGCAATTCGACCTGACACGTCAATAAACGCAAGGTCGGTTACTTTACGCGTCGTATTTTTAAGACGGCGTACAAGCTGTGCAAATACCGCATAACTTAAGTCTGGGTATTGTTTACTTAATTCATGAAAGTTTTCATAGGTAATCTCAGCAATTTCACATACATCTCGCGTACGCACTTCTGCAGTACGCTGTGCATTTGCTTCGAATAGACCCATTTCCCCAAAAAAGTCACCCGCATTTAAGTACGCAACCACAATTTCACGCTCATCATCTTCACGTAAAATGATAGATACTGAACCCTTAAGAATTAAATACAAAGATTTAGATTCTGAGCCCGCATCAATGATTGTTGTACGTTTTGGGTAACGATTGATATATGCACGTTTTAATAATGCCTTCACCGACTCAGGTAACTGCCCCGGAGATAGCGCATCTGTGCTAAGTTGTGAAAAGTTTGAAGTCATGCTAACAGTTTCCGAATATGGATAATTTATAGATCGCACAAGACCTAAAGTGAACTTGTCACACGTAAGAGTTGAAATTCCTTATCAACTCAATTTATGTTAGTGTACAGGTACTGCGTAAATTTATAGCTTTTTTTAGGGACTTGCAATGCAAACTAGTGTTCATTGGCTAGAGAATGTTGCTTTTGAAGCAAAAACTCAAAGTGGTCACACTGTTATGATGGATGGATCACAAGAATATGGCGGTGAAAACCGTGGTCCGCGCCCAATGGAACTGATTTTAACAGGACTTGGTGGTTGTGCATCTTTCGATATTGTGACGATTTTAAAGAAAGCACGCCAAGGCATTACCGATGTTCGTTGTGAATTAAATGCAGAACGTGCCGACACTATTCCTGCTGTATTCACTAAAATTCATTTGCACTTTGTAGTCACTGGTCATGGCGTGAAGGAAAAGCAAGTTGCAAAAGCGGTTGAACTTTCTGCTGAAAAATACTGTTCTGCTAGTAAAATGCTGATGGATGGTGGTGTAGAAATTACCCATGACTTCGAAATTTTAGAAACTGAAGATGCATAATTTATTTGTTCAATTAAGAGCCGCATAGAATGCGGCTTTTTTGTTTCAAATAATCCGCTATAGCATACATTGTATAAAGCACTGCTATATAGTCATAAACGCAGAAATATGAGCCAAAGAAGTAGCGAATATACCAAGGAAAACGAATAGCCAATCGAACAATGACCATATGGACTGGTATTTATATAAAATCAGGCATTTAGTTGAAAATATGTTTTGTAGATTAAAGCAATTTAGAGGAATAGCTACTCGATATGACAAGCTCAAAAGGAATTATCAAAGTTCTGTTGCTTTAGCCTGTATATTTTTATGGCTACCTTTATAGGGTTAATTATGAACAGTAAATGTCAACAGACCCTAATAATTTCAGATAAAAAAAAGCAGAATCATTTTGATTCTGCTTTTTGAATTTGGTAGGTTTAACCAGATTCGAACTGGTGACCTCTACGATGTCAACGTAGCGCTCTAACCAACTGAGCTATAAACCTAGAATGCGTAGAATCATATTCATTTTTATTTTTTATGACAAGCCCTTTTCTGACTTTTTTAAACTTTGCGTACAAGTTTTAAGCAAAGCCTTAAAATATTGAATATCATGAGAACTTAGCGCGGTACCTACATAAATTTCCTGCTCAAATAACGTAATAACTTGTTCAAATGCCGCCCTTTCCTGTTCAGGTACATTTTCAGCCAAACGTTGTAACCAATGCCGAAAACTTTCAGAAGCCACTTTTTGCTGGCTCAAGGGTAAATTCTTAGCAAACTTGGCAATTTCTCTTTCAAGAGAGCTTAGGCTTTTTCTTTTTTTCCACAAAATCCATATAAAATATAATGCTACAATGCCACCAATACTCAAAATAAGAATTAAAACACCTGCATAAGCAGAATTTGTACCGAGCTTTTTAAACCATTGTTGCTGTGATTCTGCATTGTAACCCACTACTTTACTCTGCCATTGGTAACTCGCATAATCACTCCATACACGGACTTTTTTCAACATCGAAAATTGTTGATAGGCCCAAGTCGACTGCTGTCTCCCAAAAATTGTCCGATCTTGTTCCATATAATCCTGCATCCCACCATCGATACGCTGAGGTGCGATCATGGCTGTAGGATCAATTCGACGCCAATGTTGATTGACATAAACCTCTGTCCACGCATGTGCATCGAGCTGACGAACCTCCCAACTTTTTCCATCTGGTGCTAATTGACCACCTTGATATCCCACAACAATACGCGATGGAACACCCACATAGCGCATCAACATTGCAAAACTCGATGCAAAATGTTCGCAAAACCCCTTTCTTGATCCAAATAAAAAATCATCTATCCGATTTTGCCCCAATACACCTGGGCTTAAGGTATATGCAAAGCGATTTTGTTTATACCATTGCAAAACTTCGGCAATATAACGCTCAGGATTTTGACGACTTCGCTGCCATAAAGTTTGGGCCAATTGTTGTGATTGAACATCCAAGTTTTCAACATAGCGAGTGTTTAATTTTTCAAGTAAAGCTACATTTTTTATTTGAGGAGGTTCTGCACTTCCTAACCATTTCAGTTGAATCGGCTCTGTACGTGCTGTTAATCGGTAGGGTGTAATTCGACCATCTTGACCTAATGCAAAACGTGCTTCATTGGGAACGGATTGCTCCAACGACATAATCCACATCACACTTGGGTCGGCAGCCAAATATTGATAATTCAATGTCCGCTTGGGTTTTAAATCAGCTGGATTCAGCTGTATAACGTTCTGGTTAAAAAAATGACTAGTCCATTTAGAACCATCATATTCATCTAATGCCATCGCCCGCCAATACAGCTCTGTACGTGTTGGCAAGGCTTGAATATCACCAATTATACGAAAAGCCAAACTACTCGACTGTGATAACTCAGCAATATCGCCCGGAGACATGTTGTCACTGATTCCCGTTGTGGCTTTATTTTCAGGAATAGGAATATGCCATAGCGGCGGCAGGCGTGGAAAAAAGAGAAACAGCAAGATAAAGAATGGAACAGCTAAGGCAATAAATTTACCCACATGCCCAATATCTTGTTTAATCGCCTGTATTTCACCGCTTGAGTTTTGGCTAAAACCAACGGTCTGTAAGCGATACAACCCAATAAAACAGCTCAACAGAGCCAATAAAATAACCAGTGCCATGGCAAAAGACTGGCTAAACAAAAAACTACTGGCAATCACAAACATCGCAAAGTTAAATAAAATAATTACATCACGACGTGTTTTTGTTTCTAAAGATTTAGCAAATAAAAATATACTGAGTACTGCAACCCCTGCATCAACACCAATAAAGGTTTTATGGCTTATATAAATGCTAAATAATGCTGTCAATGTCAGCACATAGGTTAAAATTTTAGAAAATGGTTTTTTACTGGCGCGGGTATTGAGTAATAAAATAAGCCAAATAACTAAAAATACCAATGATGTCGCCACAGGGATATAAAGCATTTGTGCAATGAGCACCAATGCTAAAGTGAGTAATATTGAGCGGCGTATGGTATTTTCAATCATCTCTTAAGCCTGCGCCAATAACCGTTTTGCTTCGGAATAATGCAGTTTTCCAGTACCTGATGCTAACTCAGCATTAGGTAAATACAGTGCATATTGATCGTGATTTTTTTCAGCCTGCTCGACCAAACCCATCATGAGGCTAAGTTTTTCTTCATGACTTTGAGCTGGCATATGGTGATAATGAATCTCCAATTTCTTTAGATCTTCATATTGCTCAAAAACTTTGACATACAAGCCTTGTCCTCGTGCTGCTTGTTTCCATGACACCGCATGAAGTGAATCCCCCGTCTGAAAACTCCGTAATTCGCGAAATTCATCAAGATCAGGTTCAAAATTTTGCTGTTGTTGCTTATTTTCCACGGAATGCAAACTGGCTTGTGGCGCAACCCACGCGGGGTGTTGTGCATACAAATACGTCCAGGCCCGAACCAAACCAAAGGGATAAACACTATAAATTTGTATAGGTGGAATCTGAAAAACACCGCGTTGACTGGTTGTAAAATTTAATTGAAAGCCGTGCTGTTGCGTATTGAACAATAATTTATGTAGCTGATTTTCAGTTTTAATCCACAAATATCGCGCCTGTTCAACCTCTTGTTTAAAGTAAATATCGACCAAAAGTAATTCCCCAGCTTGCGGGATATCAACAACATTTATTTGAATCTGCAACGCATGAAGCTGTTTAAAAGTAATATAGAAACTAATACACAATACGGCGCTAATTAAAAAGCAAAATCCTAAAATCAAGTTATTGGCATAATTCACACCTGCAATAAAGGTGATGAAAATTAACACCAAATACAAGTAGCCTTGCTGATAGATAAAGATCAATACATCTTTTTGAGTCAGCTGCTTGTGCTGATCGATTTTAAATCGACGTTCAATCCATTGCTGCCACATTGAAGCCAAGGTTCAACTCCTTTATTGGATCGAAACTTGTTCTAAAAGCTTAAAGGCTTCAAGATCTGACAACCCAATTCGATGAGATACCACAGCTGTAAAAACGGCTTGTACATCGTCAGGATTCACATAATTTCGCTGCTCAATCAGCGCATAGGCTTGCGCAGCTTTCTTTAAGGCTAAAACACCACGAGTAGAAAGACCATGTCTCCCCTTACGTGTCTCAGCAGCAAGATCCAAAATGTAATCCATTAAACGATCACTCAGATGTATCTGCTCGACAAACCCTTGTAGTTGTAAAATTTCTGCTTCATTAAAGATATGTGCTAATGCCGCAATCAGATCATGGCGTGAAGTTTGTTGGAGCAATAATTTCTCTGCCTGACGCGATGGATAACCTAAAGACAAACGCATTAAAAACCGGTCCAACTGGGACTCAGGTAAGGCATAAGTACCACTTTGAAATAAAGGGTTTTGTGTCGCAATCACCCAAAATGGTTGAGGCAAAGCATATCGCACACCGTCGACCGTCACATAGCCCTCTTCCATCGCTTCCAATAAAGCACTTGGGGTCTTTGGACTACAACGGTTGATTTCATCTGCCAATAAAATTTGGGTAAAAATCGGCCCAGATTTAAACTCAAAATGATGTTCTTTTTGATTAAACATATTTACCCCAATCACATCGCTGGCCAGCATGTCATTGGTAAATTGAATCCGTTGAAACTTTAATCCCGCCAAATGTGACAAGGCGCTAGATAATGTCGTTTTTCCTAAACCAGGTAAGTCTTCAAATAACACATGCCCGCCTGCCAATAGACAAGCTAAAGCCAATTTGGTTTGCTGATTTTTATCCAGAATAATTTGGTTAATTTGTTCGAGGAAAGTATTTATTTTCGGGTAAAAAGGTGCAAGGCTCTGCTCACTTAAAAGCGTTGATGTAATATTTTGTTGGCTTTTCTCTGATCCCCACAACACCTTTTATTCCCCAATAAAAAAGTTAAATGAATGACTAAAATACAGTGTTTTATTTAAAAATACAGTGTTTATCTCCAAGCAATACCCAGTTCAATACTTTAAATACATACGCTTGATATTTATTGGGTATACAAAAGCGTTGTTTTCGCTTCGACTGATCACAATTCAGCAAAAAAAAAGCGTCCCGAAGAACGCTTTTTTTATTGGATTTTTAGCACAAGTCAAAGCATTAGCAAGGACATTTCTTCATGTCACCACCAGCTGATGGATAACGTGCATCTACACAGTGACGATAAAATGTTTTTGCATCCATCGCTTCCAAATCAGGATGATGTTTTGCCATATGTTCCAAATAGTTTTGGTAATCTGGCACACCCACCATCAGGCGGAAGCTTTGCTGTAAACGTTGCCACAACGTCGCAATACGTGACCAATTTTTCGGGTTCAGAATTAGATCCTTCTGCGACATAATGGTCATTTTAATGATTTTATAAATCACCGTTTTTCCACTTTTTGCAAACTTCAGGTTCATTCATATTCCCCTATTAATGTGCTGAATTCGACGGATTAATTTCAGCTGGGTCACGGTAAATCGCTTCTGCTTCATTCACCGATGGATTTGGATTTGCCAAAGCACGACGCACCACACCAATCGCTGCAAATAACATCACAAATGCCACAATCATAAAGAATGCACAAAGACCGGCATTGATTTGATTCGACAATGCAACCGTATGCATTTCAGCCATGGTTTTCGCAGGTGCCAACAATTCATTTTTCGCAATGGCTGCATTAAAACGATCTGCCTGAGCCAAGAAACCAATCTTTGGATTTTCGTGGAAAATCTTCTGCCAACCAGCGGTCATTGAAGTAATAAACAAGAATACTGTTGGGATAATCGTCACCCAAACATACTTTTGTTTTTTCATCTTGAATAAAATCACTGTACCCAAGATCAAAGCCATCGCAGCAAGAATTTGGTTACCAATACCAAATAGCGGCCATAAGCTATTAATACCGCCGAGTGGATCAACCACACCTTGGTAAACGAAGAAGCCCCAACCTGCAACAGCTACCGCTGTACCTAACAGATTTCCGAAGAAATTATGTGAGTTTTTAACCGCAGGAACCACGATACCCACTGTATCTTGCACCATGAAACGACATGCACGCGTACCTGCATCCACAGCAGTTAAAATAAAGAGTGCTTCGAATAAAATCGCAAAGTGATACCAGAACGCCATCATTGAACGGTTATTAAAAATTTCCGTAATGATATGCGCCATACCAATCGCAAATGTTGGCGCCCCCCCTGTACGAGACAGAATCGAGTTTTCACCCACTTCTTGTGCAAGTAAGGTCAATGCTTCAGGTGTTACCACGAAGCCTAATGTACGAACTGCTTCTGCAGCGGACTCAACCGTTGTACCAATCACAGCTGCTGGCGCATTAATCGCAAAATACACACCAGGCTCAAGAATCGTTGCACAGACCAAAGCCATGATCGCAACAAAAGATTCCATCAACATGCCGCCATAACCGATCATGCGAATATCTTTTTCATTATTCACAAGTTTCGGTGTCGTTCCTGAAGAAACGAGCGCATGGAAACCTGAAATTGCACCACAGGCAATGGTAATAAACAAGAATGGGAACATTGAGCCTGCAAATACAGGACCTGTACCATCAATAAAATGCGTCACCGCTGGCATTTTCATTTCAGGTAAAGCAAACATAATCCCGATTGCTAAACCTGCAATAACACCAATTTTCAAGAAGGTCGATAGGTAATCACGTGGTGCAAGCAGTAACCATACGGGTAACACAGATGCTACGAAACCATAACCGATCAGCCACCAAGTCAGTTCAGTACCTGAAAGTGTAAAGAATGGCCCCCAGTACGGATGCTGTGCAATGTCACCACCATAAATAATCCCTGCCATCATCAGTACAAAACCAATGATTGACACTTCTGCAATTTTACCCGGACGGATAAATCGCATGTAGATACCCATGAAAATCGCAATCGGTACAGTGGCCGCGATACTGAAAACACCCCACGGACTGTTGGTCAACGCTTTTACAACAACCAAAGCAAGTACCGCAAGAATGATGATCATCACGCCAAGTGCACCAAGCATCACGATGATTCCGGCAAAAGAACCTAGTTCTTGTTTTGCCATTTCACCGAGTGAACGACCATCACGACGCGTTGAGATGAACAAGACTAAAAAGTCTTGAACCGCACCGGCAAGAACAACACCCACCAAGAGCCAAATTGTTCCCGGCAAATAACCCATTTGCGCAGCAAGGATCGGTCCGACTAATGGGCCTGCACCTGCAATCGCAGCAAAGTGGTGACCAAATAGAACGCTTTTATTGGTCGGTACATAATCCAAGCCGTCAGCTAAGCGATGGGCAGGCGTTAAACGTCGCTCATTCAGTTCAAAGACTTTATTGGCAATAAATAAACTATAAAAACGATATGCAATGCTATACACACAGATTGCTGCAAGGATCAGCCAAACTGCATTGACATGCTCGCCTCGACTGAGTGCTAGTATGCCGAATGAAACGGCACCTAGAATGGCTACAAACAGCCAGATAATCTTTGAAGCCATTCCTGACTTCGGTTGAATGGTTTCCATCTCAATCCCTCATAAATGTTGAAATAAATCAGCTTGATTTTTCTTGTTCGAGGTACTGCTGTTTCTTCCCTTGAAACTCTACTCCTGTTATAGGTTTTTTCATCTAATACTTTGGCATAAAAATTTAAACCAATAGGTATAAAAAAAGGGATGAATCACTTCATCCCTTTCGATAATAGTCTATTTTTAAACCATTATGCACGTTCTAAATAGTCACCAGTACGAGTGTCTACACGAACGCTTTCTTCTTGCTGTACGAATAATGGAACACGTACAACTGCACCAGTTTCAAGCTTAGCCGGTTTACCGCCACCGCCTGAAGTATCACCACGTACACCTGGATCAGTTTCAACGATTTTTAATACAACGAAGTTTGGCGCGCTCACAGTTAAAGGAACACCGTTCCAAAGCATGATTGTGCAAAGTTCATTTGAGTCATCTTTCAACCATTTAGCCGCGTCGCCCATAGCAACTTTATCAGCAGCGATTTGTTCGAAAGATTCTGGATCCATGAAGTTCCACATTTCACCGTCGTTATACAAGTAGTTCATTTCAACTTCTTGGATGTCAGCAGCTTCTAGTGAATCACCAGATTTGAAAGTTTTTTCTAAAACTTTACCAGTTTTAAGGTTACGTAATTTTACGCGGTTAAAAGCTTGGCCTTTACCTGGTTTTACGTATTCGTTTTCCATGATTGAACATGGGTTACCGTCAAGCATGACCTTAAGGCCTGACTTGAAATCATTCGTAGAATAATAGGCCATGACTGGCTCACTCCAAACTTACTAACTTTAATCTATAGATGCTATGGGCTGTAACATGTCATTTAGCAAGTACTGACTGTAACATTGGCTGCCACATGCACATTAATGTGATATTGCGTATTCTAAATGACCAATGCACCATGTCGCAACGAAAAAATCCCCATTAAAGGGGTCAAGCTGCTTAACTTACACTCAGACATTAAAGAACTTTGTTTATACAATGCCCACAAACAGGTAAAATTGCTGTTTACTGAAACTTAATAAATGTTTCGTAGGCTTCATCCGTTGTAAGCTTTATCGGAATTATTTCAGCTTACATTTCAAAGTTCGACGCATTAATTTCAGCAATATTCCCCACTCACCTTTCTGCATTTTTTAAACAATCGGCATGATAAACTATTTATTTCAAGAGCAAAACTGGCAAACTCAATTGAGTGATTTGATTACTAATCCTCAAGAATTACTCGATGTATTAGAACTCTCGCATGATCAGTTATTATCAGGTGCTCAGTTCGCAGCAGATGAGTTTCGCCTACGCGTGCCGCGCGCTTTTGTCGAAAAAATGCAAAAAGGTAATCCGCTCGATCCGCTTTTACTCCAAGTCCTACCGCATCATTTGGAACTTGAAGAACACGCCGGTTTTGTCACCGACCCTTTAGGTGAAGAGCAGGCTAACCAACAGCCAGGGGTATTACATAAGTACAAGTCTCGTTTTTTACTGACTTTAACCGGTGCCTGCGCGGTCCATTGCCGTTATTGTTTCCGCCGGCATTTTCCCTACCAAGAAAACCTGCCTAAAAATGACGATTGGGCAAACATTAAACAATATATTGAACAACAACCCGATATTAATGAAGTGATTTTAAGTGGTGGAGACCCGCTCACACTATCAAATCGTAAACTTCAAGTGTGGATTGAACGTTTATCGACTTTGCCACAAATTAAATTTTTGAGAATTCATTCACGAGTTCCTATCGTAATCCCCAACCGTGTCGATGAAGAGCTGGTTTCTAATTTAAAAAACAGTAGGCTACGCATTATTCTAGTGGTACACTCAAATCATCCATCAGAGCTAGATGACTTCACGTGCAGCCAGCTTCAACAGCTTGTCAAACAAGGAATCACCGTGCTGAACCAAGCAGTCTTATTAAAAGGGGTTAATGATTCTGCAGAAGTGTTGGTCGATTTAAGTTACCGCTTATTCGACGCAGGTGTAATGCCATATTATTTGCATGTTCTGGATAAAGTAAAAGGTGCTCATCATTTTGATACACCAGCTCAGGATATTGATTTAATTTATAAAAAAGTTTTAGAGAACCTACCTGGTTATTTGGTTCCTAAACTTGTACGGGAAATAGCGGGCGAAAAAAACAAGACACCGCTTTTTGGGGCTTCAACTTTTTGAGTTAAATAATAAAGATGACCACGCATACTTCAGATACGTTTTACAATCCGACTGAATTAAAGCTGGATAAATTAAGCTTTTGTCCGACCAATGCTAAAGGTCTGCAAGAGTGGTTAAACGGTATTTCAATTTTACAATTGGGTACCTCATCTAAAGCTTTATTCAATGCCTTACTTGAAATCTCCGAGCTGAAATGCCAAGAGATGTTACGTTTTGATTTGGTTCAAATTTTACATCCGACTATGGAAAGTGTGCTCACAAGCTTAGAAAAACACTTTACCAATCAAAGCCTCATTACCACGGATCGTAATGACCAAATCATTGAATTGGCGATGCTTTTACGCAGTCACTTTGCCAAAATCTATATTGATATTGCCAAACGATGTAATCAGCAGCTTAATCAACAAAAGTTTTCGATTTTTTCATTCGGCCATAAAAAAAGCTTACAAACCGCTCGAATTGCATCAATCTACTATGCGTTGCAACAACTGACACTGTTGTTGTATCAACAACATATGTTGTATGCCACACCGACTGCAGGTCAATGGATTGCGGCACATCAACTGATTGAATGTGCCATTGAACACAATTTCTATCAAAGTAATGTCAATCAGTTACTGGGTACTCAACATCAAATTGCAAATATTGCTCAAGCTTATGCACAATTAATCTTATTAGATATTTTCAATAATCATCAGATTCGCCCTGCTGAAATCCAAGGTTTGTATTTATGTAGCTTTGACTGGGCAAAATTGGTTCAAATCCTACCGAAAGAAACCACGCTTTCACGCTATGTTGTAGACACGAAAAAAGATCACCCACCGATTTATAACTCAAAACAAGATCGGTCTTATCAAGCCAATGTATACATTTCAACGCAAAACTTGCTCGATCATTTGACCGAAACGCAAACTAGAAATGCCAATTATTTATCTAAAAATGAAAAGTTATTTTTAACTCCAGCGCTATATTTCCATATTCATAATATTTTGACCAACAACACTGAACGCCGTCATGAACGTTATGAATATTCTGCGCAAATTAATATTTGCTTTAGCTTAATGGTGGCGCATTTCTATCTCTCTAAAGGTAAAAACTTCCACGAAACTTTAGATTTGGAAGGCAATTATCAATTCCACAATGAAGCCTCTTTTGTCAATTCGCATGATTCAAATATGCCAACAGGCATGACTAATGCGAAAGCGCTAGATCGTGAAGCAAAACAGATTCATACTGCTGACGTATTAGATATTAGTGTGAATGGTTATCGCATTAAATGGACTGGCCCTACCCCTGCTAATTTAAAAACCGGCGAATTTATTTTGATCCAAGAAAATGCTCAAAGCCAATGGCGTGGCGGTGTTGTTCGTTGGATCAAACAATCGACTGAAAAAAGTTTGGAATTGGGTCTCGAAGTACTGGCTCAAGATTTGTATCCATGTTCAGCCCATATTCGTACCGACCGCAATACAACAAATCATCAACCTGCTTTATTGGTTCAGACCACACAACTAGATCAGGTGTCTACGACCTTAATTTTACCTGGGGCAAATCTCTTCCGAGAGAAACAAACGGTCCACCTTCGCTTAGGCAAAGAAGACATCAAAGTCTACCTCACCAAAGCGCAGTTGGTGACGCAAAGCTTTATTCGCTTTGAATATGAATTATTGAATGAAGAGCAAGAAAATGTCGTTAAAGACTATATTGCGAAACAGAGCAATGAGATCAAAAATAACGACTTATGGGAAGCATTAAAGTGAGAAATCCATTACTATCCAAAAAACTAAAACGTACGGAAACTCGATTACTCATTATTGATGATAATCAAATACGTTTTAACCAGATACGTGATTTATTGACAGACAGCGAACATCAAGTTCATGCCATATTACTTGATGATTTACAAAATTTCGAAAAACAGCTGAATCTCAATTGGGACTTGATCATTTTTGGACGTGCTTATGATTTAAAATATGAACAAGCTTTAAGTTTAGTTCAACTGTCGAGCCAACCGAATTTACCAATTATTTTACTTAAACCTGAAGACTATCAAGCTGAACAATATGCAAGTTTAGTCAAAAAAGGGATTTATGACATCGTCGATATTGCTGAACCTGAAAGTTTCTATTTTGGTTTAATCCGTGCTTTATCCTTTAGTCGCCTACAACAATCTCAACAGCATTTAATGGAAGAGCTCGAAACAGCTCAAATCCAAACTCAGTCTTTAGTTGAAGATAGTCGTAAAGCGGTTGCCGTGATTCAAGAAGGTATTCATATTCAAGCCAATGCTGAATATCTCACTTTATTTGGTCTAAAAAATGAAGACGATGTAATCGGGCTGCCCCTGCTCGATCTATTACAACCTTCTGACCTCAATGACTTTAAACAACGCTTTAAAAAAATCAGCCAAGGACAGCTCGACTTAGGACGTTTTGATCTTGATTCACAAAATATCGCAGTAGCTGGGCAAAACCCACTAAAACTTGAATTTATTGCTGCGGCTGAAGAAGATGCTTTACAGCTCGCAATTGAAATTGGCAGTCAAAACAGCAATGCTGTAAGCACCGCACCTGTTGAAGCCAGCCCACAAAAACCAAAAGCATTTCAACAACTCAACCGAACCATCGGCCAACAACCTGCCAATGTAAATGCATTAGTGCTATTTACGTTGGCTTCTTGCTCAGATGCGATTTTTCAAAAAGATTGGAATACCTATAAGAGCTATTTCACCAATATTAAAGACTTCTTGAAAGATCAGACTCATGCTCCATTATTTAGTTTAGACAATGGTGCAATTGTTGCCTTATTCCAAGCGGATAATCAGCTCAAACTTGAGTCTAAATTGATTGGTCTTAATACCCTGAGCAAACCTCAATTACTCAGTGTAAATAATGAAACTTATCCATTAAATTTACGCATGGGATACAGTGTTTTAGACAGCGATATTCGTGATGAAGCACATTTTGAGACCTTTGTTGCAAAAGCCTTTAATACTGCGCTACCAACCAACCAACAAGCACCTGAAATCGATTTAACGATTCCATTAGAAATTGACATACCAAGTTTGGATTTTGGTACACCAGAAGCGCAAATTGCACCGATTGTCGTTAGTGATGAAGCTCCTGTTATCAAGGCCCTTCGCAACTGCTTAGAACGCGGTGAAATTCATCTTAAATATCAGCAACTGTATGATAAAGAAGATTCACATCTTTATACTTATGAAGTAACCAGCGGCTTTATTTTTGAAAATAAATGGAAAGATATCGCCCAACTACGTGAATTGGCTGAAGACTCAGAGCTATCCATTAAATTGGATCGTTGGATCTTGGTTGAATCGTGTAAACAGCTACACAACTTTATTACTCAGTTCCCTGAAGCTAAATTAATCGTTAACCTGAACAAGGAAGTGCTATATAACGACCGCACCTTCCCTGAATTTATTTCAAAACTCATTACGATTATTCGTAGTAAATTGAAGAATCCACTGATTTTACAATTTGCAGAAGAAGACATTCAGCTCAATATTGATGCCGCTCAAAAAGCATTTGTTGAACTTCGTAAAAATGGTGCCGAACTGGCTTTACGTAATTTTGGTCATTCGATGTTTAGTGAATCATTATTACGTCAAATGGATGTTCACTGCTTAACACTAGATTCAAGCTTGACCCAAATGCTTGCAAACGACAAGTCATGCCAAGAGCTGCAAGAAAAAATTACCACTTATCATGAAATCAAAACTGTTGAAATCATGCTACGTGAATTAAATGACATGACCCTATTTGCCAATGCTTGGAATGTCGAAGCTCGCTTTATTCAAGGCGATTATTTCCAGAAGAAACTCGACCATCTCATCGATGTTCAGGACCAATAAGGTTCTGAACATTGCCGATTTAAGGTTTATCTTTTTTATCGGCACAAAAAAACGGGCATAAAGCCCGTTTTTCGTTTTGGATATTAACGTTTGATAGAACGTGACATACCAGCAAAACGTTGTTTGAATTTGTCGATACGACCGCCAGTGTCAACGCTTTTCTGTTTACCAGTGTAGAATGGGTGGCAAGCAGAACATACGTCTAGGTAAATAGTTTCTTTACCAAGAGCTGAACGAGTTTCAATTACGTTACCGCATGAACATGTAGCAACTAAAGTTTCATATTTTGGGTGAATATCGGCGCGCATCGTCGATTACTCCTAAGATTTAAGAAGGTTTAGCTGTCATCGCAATTGATCACTCTTGCATCACTACAAGGAAGGCTTAAAAAAGCAGACCAACACCATAACAGACCATTCTTTTGGCCCACCGAGACGGATACCGTCAGAGCTAAGCACAACAAGTTGGGGCAAATTATAGCTGATTTTTTATTGTTAATAAATAGATATTCAAGGCTGAATCGCTCTACTCTTTAGGTTGAGCTTGCTCTAAATATTTCTGATATTGTAATTCGACTGTACGCTGAAATTGGGCTTGATCAAAATGGTCTAATTTTTCAATAAATGCAGGACAAAACGTCGTAGCATTTACTGACTGTAATGATCTGCTCATACCCTCTAAAATACTTTGAAGCTGCTGTTTAAATTGTGCATCGACTGACAGATCAACATCTTTTGCCTTTAATGGCTCTACACCATTAAAACGGATAGCCTGAACTGCAGCAATTAATTTAAGTTTTTGCAGCTTGATAAGCCTGATCTAATTCCGTATTGATCTGTGGTTGTCGATCACGACAAAAATCCAACATGGGCTGCAGGCTGATGAGCGGCATTTTTTCAATGACATCACGGTTACTATTTACGGATAAATCCTCTTGGGCATGAACGACTGTGTTCAGACCTAAGAATAAAATGAAGAAGCCTTGTTTAATTTTCATGATTTTTTTCTTTTCATCTATATAAGGTATTTTAAAAGGACCTATTCATCTCGTCCTTACCCTTGCCCACGGCTTTGTTTTGCCCAAAGGTTGGCAATCACACCACAGACCATCAACTGAATTTGGTGAAAGATCATAATCGGTAAAACTATCATCCCCATCGGCTGCCCAATAAATAAAATTTGTGCCATGGGCACGCCACTCGCCAAGGTTTTTTTAGAGCCACAAAAGAAAATCGTCTTTTGATCAGCTCGGCTGAAGCCCAACCAACGTGGCACATATAACGCCAATAACATAATAATCGTTAACAGGACTGAGCACGCCACAATCAATAGGAATAAGGTCATACCACTCACTTGATGCCATAGCCCTGCCACCACTGCACTACTGAATGCACCATAAACCACCATCAAAATTGAGCCCTGATCAAATACCTTCACGATTTTTGGCATTTTCTTCATATAAGGAAACACCCAAGGACGGAGGAGCTGCCCTAAAATGAAGGGAATCAGTAATAACAGCGTAATTTGAATAATAGATGCTGTCGGATCGTAGTTATGTTGTGACTGACCAAGAATAAAATAGGCCACCATCACTGGGGTAATAAACATCCCAATAATATTTGAAAATGATGCACTACAGACTGCGCCAGCAACATTACCCTGTGCTACCGAAGTAAATGCAATAGAAGACTGTACTGTCGAGGGTAAAAAGCACATAAACAAAAAGCCCCAATACAACTCTTGCCCTAACATCGGCACGAGAATTGGTTTCGCCATTAAACCCAATAATGGAAATAATGCAAAGGTAAAAGCAAAAACTAAAGCATGTAACTTCCAGTGCATTATGCCTTCAACCACAGCCTCACGAGATAACTTTGCACCATGAAGGAAAAATAAAATGGCAATTGCAGCCGTGGTAATATAGCCAAAGATTTCTGCAGCTTGACCACTAACAGGCAAAAAAGTCGCAAGTATGACCATTACAAAAAGTAGAATGGTAAAACGATCCAAAGCCAACATTTTCAGCATAACAACATCCTGTACAAATTTCCCTTTAAACGCATCGACAAAAAAATGCCCAATAAGCTAAATTTACCATTGAGTAAATTTCATCTTACTGGGCCATGTAAATAAAGCCAGCTTTTCTCCGATATATTCATTATTTTAAACGTTGATAGTGAGCTCAACGCAAAAAAAATTATAAATAAGAATATTCAGCATTACATATGACTTTAAATGAATAATTGCAGATTAATTATTTCGTGCATTTGAGTCTTGTTGGATCAACTCAATTTTATAGCCATCTGGATCTTCAACAAAGGCAATGACGGTCACACCACCTTTCATTGGTCCTGCTTCACGTACCACGTTTCCGCCACGTGCTTTAATTTCTTCACAAGCCTTGTAGGCATCATCTACTGCAATAGCAATATGCCCATAAGCGTTACCCAATTCATAACTCTCCGTATCCCAGTTATGCGTTAACTCGAGTACGGTATGATTTTCTTCATCACCATAGCCCACAAATGCCAAAGTAAAACGACCTTCTTCATAATCACGCTTACGAAGCAAAGTCATACCGAGTACTTCAGTATAGAACGCCAATGAACGCTCTAAATTGCCTACACGTAACATGGTATGCAGCATGCGCATAATCGAGTTTCCTAAATCTATCATTATGTTTGAATACTATAGGGATTTAACATGCAAAGTTCAATTTAAGTCTAGAACGCATATACCCACTTATTTCAAATATCCTTGTCCAAAACCGTAGACCTGCTTAGGCTATTTAACAGCTTAGAATAAAAAAGCCCACTCAAACTGAATAGGCTTTTTTTAAGTTAAATTTGTCCCGTCCTGAAATAAGTTTACACCTTAAGAGACTTATTTTATGGAACATGCACAAGAACAACGAGTTAAACGCACACAACGTGATTATAGCTTCGCCTTTAAAATGATGGTTGTACATGAAGTAGAAAAAGGGCAAATTACTTATAAACAAGCTCAGGTAAAATATGGTATTCAAGGAAGATCAACTGTGCTGTTATGGTTACGCAAGCACGGACAACAGGACTGGACTTCGAATATGCCGACTTCTTCTAAACGCCAATTACCCCCCCAACAACGAATCCGCCAATTAGAAAAGCAGTTAGCCGCAGAAAAGCTTAAAACTGAATTTATTCAGGATGTGATTTATCACATTGATAAAGAATGTGATTTATCACATTGATAAAGAATGTGGGACTGATCTTGGAAAAAAGTATACCGAGCACGTTTCAAAGATTGGCAAAGCCAAAGAAGACTAAGCGTTTCACGTTATTGTCAGTGGTTGGGAATCACCCGACAAGCTTATTATCAAGCAGAAAAACGTGCTCAAATGACTGCACAAGCAACTGAACAAATACTTGAGTTGGTTATGGAATATCGTTGTCTCATGCCAAGTATCGGAACACGTAAGCTGTATTGGCTTATTAAAGGCAAATTGTTGCAGCGTGGTTTAAAGTGTGGACGGGATCAGTTATTTAAAATATTGAAAGAGCATAATTTATTGATTCGCCCCAAGCGTCGCTATACAAAAACTACGGATAGCAAGCATTGGATGAAGAAGCATCCAAATTTATTAAAGGATTATTCAGCAGTGCAAGCCAACGAAGTCTTTGTTAGTGATATTACTTATGTTGAGAGTGCTGAAGGCGTACATTATTTATCCTTAGTGACAGATGCTTATACCCGTCAGATTAAAGGTTATAAGTTATCGAATGATATGCGTGCGGAGAATGTTGTGCAGGCTCTACATATGGCGATGCAGCATGTGACGGATCGAGCGACAAGGATGATTCATCATTCAGACAGAGGCTCTCAGTATTGCTCTGAACTATATCAATCGGCATTACGCCATTATGGGGTATGTCCTTCTATGACAGATGGAGGAGACTGTTACCAGAATGCATTAGCAGAGCGGATTAATGGAATATTAAAGCAGGAGTTTTTAATTACACGATGTCAAACCATGAAGGAGTTAGATCACTTAATTGCGGAATCTATTATGATTTATAATTGCTATAGACCACATTTAAGTTTAAATATGAACACCCCGAATCAAACGTATGAGCAAACTAAAACCGAGCTAATTGCTTAACTCGGTTTGAAGTGGAATACTGTCAATCTATTTCAGGACAAGACAATTGAATTATGAATTGGATTTTTGTTCATGTTCTCTCAATAGTTTGGCGACCCAAACCACTAAAATTAAAATCGGAATACCAATTAAAGTCGTCATCAAGAAAAAGTTTGGATAACCGATATTGGTCACAATCGTACCTGAGTAACCGCCTAAAATTTTAGGGGTTAAAGTCATTAATGAACTAAAGATGGCATATTGAACCGCTGTGAAAGAAACACTGGTCAAGCTCGATAAAAATGCAATAAATGCCGCGCCTGCAAGACCTGACGCCAAGTTATCGACAATGATCGCGAAATATAGCCACAGCGAACTATAAGGCTTAATGACCTTTCCTTTGATGTCCACATTTTGTTCAGCACTAGCCAAATTAATCGGTTGAATATCAACACCAAGCACACCCGCCATATTGGCCGCTGTATTCACTTGATATGCTAAATCGACACTCTTTTTCACTACATCATTTTCTAGCAGTTGAGCCGTTAATGTTTTTTGCTTTGCTGTTTCGAGCGCTTGCCCTGGAATTGCAGCACTAAAAACACCGGTTTTATCAAGCTTCGCGTCGAATGGTTTAGCATCCAAAATAATTTGAATTTTTTGATTTTCTTTTAACTCGCCTGCCAAGTATTGTCCACGGACCACGATACTATTTGCAGTCTCTTGAGCTGAAATCGTGTTATCTGAAGTCACTGGCAACAACATCATTGCTGAGTTTGCAAAAGCATTATTCAGATACGGCAAACTCACCTGTATTGGATGTTGATTCTTAGACTGATAATCCGCACTGACTTTAATATTTTGATCTGCAGCCAAGACTGCTTTTGGAATTTGAACTGCCCAAGCACCCGTATCATCCGGCGTCGCTGTATATTGCTGCCCTGCTACATTTACAATGACATCGCTTAATGGCTGACCTGATTTGACCAGACCGATAAAAATCAAGTTTGTTGAACTTGCTAAAATCGCACCAACAAACATCAATTTCATAATGTTCATGCGCTGCGCTAGCAAACCGCCAAGGAAGCCGCCAACCAAGCTAAAAATCACACCATAGACTTTTACAGCTTCAGCAATCTGCTCTTTGGTGAAGTTTAAATCTTGATAAAACACATTAGAAATGACGCCGGCGATAATATCGGAAATACGGTAAAAACCAATAAGTAACAACAGCACTAAAGCCAGTTTTAGACCATAACGCTTAAAGAAATCTGCAACTGGATTAACCCAAGTTTCAAATGCCATCTGCTTATTTACAGCACCTGATTTCACTAAAACTGAACCGATACCAAAAGCAACCACAGCTGAACCAATAAAGCGCACAGCCTCTAAACAGAACAAGGTAAATGAATCTGAAATTTGCCACTGCTCTTTCAAACTTTCAACCGCTACACCTGAATAGATATAACTCAAGACAAAGGCAACCACGGCAGCAAAGAATACAGCGACTAAACGATAATAGTCGGTCCGTTTATAATGCTTTTGTACACGGTCAACCTGCGGCTCACGTATCGATAAAGTTGTGATAATACCGATAGCCATCACAGCAGCCATTGCAAGGTAAGTATATTTCCAAGCTTCATAAATATAGTTACCTTTGGCCGTGCCTAAATATGCAGCCAAAAATAACGCCCCTGCACCTGCCACGATCATGCCGATACGATAACCTGCATTATAGGTCGAAGCTAAAACGGTCTGCATTTCAGTTTCAGCCAACTCAATACGATAAGCATCAATCACAATGTCTTGCGTTGCGGCAGAAAAACCTAGTAATACGGCTCCAGCAGCCATTTGGTAAATATAGCTTTGTCCTAAAGCTGGGTCTGAAAATGCCATGATACAAATTGCACAGATAATGAGAACTTGAGCGATCAACAACCATGCACGGCGCCGTCCGAGTTGTTTGGTTAAAAATGGCACAGGTAACTCATCAATTAATGGCGCCCAAACAAACTTAAACGAATAGCCAAGCGCTGCCCAACTAAAAAAAGTCACTGCACTTTTATCAATTCCTGCTTCACCTAACCAAAGCGATAAACTGGAAAAGATCAGTAAAATTGGGATACCGGCCGAAAAGCCAAGAAAAAGCATAATCAGCGCACGTCGGTCTAAAAATGCAGTAAAAGCAGATTTCCATCCTGAAGCTTGTGTTGTCATGACTCAGTTATTTTTGTCAAAATCGAATGTTGCTATTCAAGCGCTTAATGACAACGGTTTCAACAACATTTATGAAATCATTGTTTTATTTTATCGATATTTCGCATGCTGTTGCTTGATCTTTGGCATTAAACCTGTATACCTTAATTACATATCTCTATTCTTTAGTTTTTTGGATTCAACAGTGACCCAGCGACTTGAACAAATTCACTCTTCTT
This sequence comes from Acinetobacter sp. YH12096, assembly GCF_013419215.1. Taxonomy (NCBI): domain Bacteria; kingdom Pseudomonadati; phylum Pseudomonadota; class Gammaproteobacteria; order Moraxellales; family Moraxellaceae; genus Acinetobacter; species Acinetobacter sp. YH12096. The sequence goes on from NZ_VPAM01000004.1 coordinate 139,437, forward strand.
TATCAACCACCATTAATGAAACCAACACAAAAAACTTAGCAGAAACAGTAACGACACTAAAGAGTGCTTTTGATCAACCCGAAATACAGAATACTTTAACTAAAACCCAGTTGCAGCCGCTTCAGCTGACGCATACGCCTGAGCTTAAAAAAATACCGACGTCTACCAAGCGGATCAAACCACTCAATGACTTTTTAGGACAAGATCGTGCCCGTGCTTCGGTTGAAGCTGGCATTGCATTGCCCTATTCAGGCTATAACATTTTTGCTGTAGGTACCGCAGGCTTAGGTAAGCGCACCATGATTAAGCGCTTATTACAACAACACGCTAAAAATATGCCAACGCCTTCAGACTGGGTGTATGTCAATAATTTCAAGTTTCCGCGTGAACCGATTGCGCTGAAACTTCCTTCTGGTCAAGCGACAAAATTCCAAACGTTATTACATCAAAGTTGGCAAACTATATTAAAACAGCTTGAACGTCGCTTCACCGCAGAAACCTATCACAATCGCATTGAAATGATTCGCCAACATGCTGGTGATGAACAACATCTTGCTTTAGTTGAATTAACCCGAGAAGGTGAAGAGCTCGATCTTAAACTGATTTCTCAGGATGATGATCATTGTTTCGTTCCCGTGCATTTGGTCGATAACAAATACCAAGAAATGTCCAAAGAAGACATCAATGCACTAAGCAGTAAACAACGAGCTGAAATTGCGTCAAACGTCCGTTATATGGATAAAAAACTTGAACGTCTTGGTCTACATCTTGGTGATCTTGAAGATGACGCACGCGATAAAGTTCAGGTTTTAAACCGTGAAATTGCTAAACAAGTCGTCATGCCGCGTATTGATGTAATTCAAAATAAATTTAGCATGGTTGAAGGCTTGGAAGATTATCTGAAGCAATATGCAGATGACATCATTCAAAATGTTGAGTTTGTGCTTGAGCAAGAAGAAGATGACTTTACACCTGGCCTATTTAACCGCGTGCCATCTCGCTACCAAGCAAACATCATTGCCACACACAAACCTAATGCTGGTGCGCCCGTCATTTTTGAAGATTTCCCTACCCATTACAATTTGTTAGGTCATGTTGAACAACTAACTCAAAACGGTACCATCACCACAGACTTTACCTTAATCCGTCCCGGTGCATTACATAAGGCCAATGGTGGATTCCTCATCTTGGAAGCTGAACAACTTTTAGAACAGCCTTATGCATGGCAAGGTCTAAAACGTGCATTAAAATCAGGACATTTAAAGCTGTCTTCACTTGAACATATGCTTACATTGACAGGCAGTATTTCGATTGAGCCTGAAGCTATTGATTTAAATATCAAAGTGATCCTGCTTGCTGAACCTGATATTTATTACGATATTTTAGAACTCGAACCAGAACTGGGCAGTGTCTTTAAAATTCGTGCCGATTTTACCGATACATTACAACGTAATGACATTAATGAGCAGGCATATATGCAGCTAATTGCTGATTATGTGCAAACAGACAAACTTCTGCCGTTTGACCGTACAGCACTTGCTGCACTGTTAACTGATTCAAGTCGTCAAGCTGAAGATCAAAGCTCTTTGTCATTACATGCCCTCACCTTAGGTGATTTGATTCGTGAAGCACATCATCATGCAGCACTTGCTGGCGATAAAATGGTGACAGAAACACATATCAACACCGCTCTTGATCATCGTAAATACCGTCTAGGCTACTTACGTGAATTATATTGGCAAGATCTCACTCGCGGTACACAGTTAATCGAAACCAAAGGTCATCGATTCGGGCAGATTAACGCCCTCTCTGTGATTCAATATGCTGATGTTGAATTTGGTTTACCGTCACGTTTAACGGCTTCGGTTTATCAAGGTGGCGGCGATATTTTAGATATCGAGCGTAGTGTAGAACTCGGTGGTTCTTTACATGCCAAAGGCGTCCTGCTGATGTCGAGTTTCTTAAAGGCACACTTTGGTCGTGAACAAATTTTACATTTCTCTGCTGCCCTTGCCTTTGAGCAAAGCTATGGCCAAGTAGATGGCGACAGCGCAACTGTTGCAGAGCTTTCAGCTCTTATTTCCGCTATTAGCCAATTACCGATCGATCAATCATGGGCAATCACTGGCTCAATGAACCAATTGGGTCAAGTTCAACCGATTGGTGGTGTAAATGCCAAGATTGAAGGCTTCTATGATGCATGTAAATTACAAGGGCTAACAGGCAAGCAAGGTGTGATTATTCCACGCCAAAATATGCAGCACTTGATGTTACGCAAAGATGTGATTGAAGCTGTGCAACAAGGTCAATTCCATATTCATGCCATTGATACCATTGACCAAGCTTTAGAAATTTTGATGGCGCGCCCAGTAGGTACTCTTGATAAAAAAGGTCGTTATAGCAAAGGCTCAATCTATGCTGCTGTCATGGAGCAACTTGAGTACTGGCAAGCGATTGAAGATGGCGCTGAGTTTGAGGAAGAAGAGCCAAAGAAAAAGAAAAAAAAGAAGAAGTCTAAAAAGGCAAAAGATAAAAAGACAAAGAAGTCTGAAGCTCAAGACAGTACTGCTGAAAATGAGAAAGTTGTTGAAGAAAGTCTGACTGAAGATGATCCGTCAGAAATCTTCGATTAGATTATTCATTTGTTGATTTTTCCACCATTCATTGCACTTTAAATGCCTTTGAAATGGTGGAAAAACGCATAACCCTAGGCTTTTTAGATAATTAAGTCATAAAAAAAGCGCCTTAAAGGCGCTATTTTTTATCTGTATCCAATGATTAAAATCATCAAATACATATCCAATTAAGCTTCCGGAGCTGGGCTATATTGTTCAACTAAAGGTTGTAATTCACCTTTTTGGAACATATCAAGCATAATGTCACTACCACCGATCAACTCACCATTGATCCATAATTGTGGGAAAGTCGGCCAGTTTGCAATTTGTGGAAGAGTTGCGCGAATATCTTGATTTTCAAGAATATTTACATAAGCAAACGGACGACCAATTTGACTGAGCGCTTCTACTGCACGCGCAGAGAAACCACACTGTGGAAACTGTGGGGTGCCTTTCATGTAAAGTAGAACTGCGTGTTTAGCAATTTGGTCACGAATTAACGCTTCTGTATCGCGTGCTTGTTCAGTCATTGATATATCCTCAATAAATCTGCTTCGCATTATACCCAAAACTGAGTAAAACAATATGACTAAAGCAATATTTCACGTTTTATTTACATTTCAGCTTTTCAAGTGAGTCATATTTTGCTTATATAGACCTCTTGATGCTCATATATATATGGCGTCTCCTCTATATTATTTCAATCACCTGACAAATTAGAGTTAGTCATGAATAACATTACCCTTGCCCCAGTACAAACTGATCAACCATCGCACTTGATGCCAGTATTTGGCCGCCAACCGATCAGCTTTGTCCGAGGTCAAGGTGCTCACCTGTATACCGCAGATGGCACAGAATACTTAGACGCACTGACAGGGATAGCTGTTTGTGGTTTAGGTCACTCACATCCTGCAATTACAGCTGCAATTGCTGAACAGGCAGCGACCCTCATTCATACCAGTAACTTATTTGAAGTGCCTTGGCAAACGGCTGCTGCGCAAAAATTAGCTGAAGTTGCGGGTATGGAAGAAGTTTTCTTCTCAAATAGTGGTGCAGAATCAAATGAAGGTGCAATCAAAATTGCACGTAAATTTGGTCATATGCAAGGTGTTGCAAGCCCTAAAATTATTGTTGCTGATCATTCATTCCATGGTCGTACCATGGCGACATTATCTGCAACAGGTAACAAAAAAGTTCAGGAAGGTTTTGGCCCACTGGTTGAAGGTTTCATTCGTGTGCCTTTCGGTGATATTGAAGCAATTGAAGAAGCTGCAATTCACCACCCAGACATCGTAGCGATTTTGGTTGAGCCGATCCAAGGCGAAGGTGGCGTCAACACTGCTCCTCAAGGTTTTAGCTATTTAGAAGATATTCGTCGTATCTGTAACCAACACAACTGGTTAATGATGCTTGATGAAGTGCAAACAGGTAACGGCCGTACTGGTAAATACTTTGCATATCAACATACCAATATTATTCCTGACGTGCTAACTACAGCAAAAGGTCTAGGCAATGGCTTCCCTATCGGCGCAGTCATGACTCAAGGTCGTGGTGTTGGGGTTTTAACAGCGGGTAACCACGGTTCAACTTATAGCGGTACTGCATTAGGTTCACGTGTGGTTTATACCGTGATTGATACCATTCAAAAGGAAAACCTTGTTGAAAATGCTGCAAATATGGGGGCGTATCTTGTTGAGCAATTCACAGAGCAACTTGCAGAGCAAAACGTAACTGTTCGTGGTTTTGGTTTAATGGTCGGCATTGAATTACCAAAAGCATGTGGCGAACTTGTGAATATTGCACGTGATGAGCATCACTTGATTATTAACGTAACAGCAGGCTCTGTGATTCGTTTATTACCTACGCTGAACATCAATAAAAAACAAGCGGATATCTTGATTGAACGCATTGTTAAAATGGTGAAAAACTTTCTAGCGTAATTTGTGCCGAAAGTAAAAAAAGCCGCTGATTGCGGCTTTTTTTATATCTTTTTAAACCTTTTTTGTTTTTATGAGGCTTCTTGGTATACACGTCCGCCTGGTAATTGACTGAAATACAATTTTAATGCATCTAGGCAACGATGAATTTTAGTAGGCTGTTGATCACGTTTAGACATCACCGCATATAGAGTAAATGATGGTAAACGCCATTCTGGTAAAACTTCAACAAGAGAACCGTTTAATAAGTCTTTTTGCGTATCTAGATATAATATTCTTGCAATGCCATGTCCTTGTTGACACATTGCTTTTGCAGCAAATACATTATTTGTTGTAAATCGGGAGTGCACATCCAATGCAACCTGCTCTTTAGTCACTGCATTTTCAAATGCAAAATGCTGAAAGTTTTTAACCAAATTTATTTGAACCATATCATGATTTTGTAAATCTTCTGGTCGTGTAATTAAACTGGTTTGGTTGATATAGCTTGGTGCTGCAACGAGAACTTGTTCAACATGTGCCAATGGCACCACATGAAACTGTTGATCATCAATTTTTGAACTCATTCGTAGCGCAATATCAATGCGGCCATCAATTAAGTCGATATATTGATTATCTGCTTCTAGATGAACGGATAAACCGCGATGTGCCGACATCCAATGTGACAATGCAGGAATCACATGATTCGCACAAATTTCTGGTGTCGATGCAATACGTAATTCACCGACTAAGTCGTCACGAAGTTCATTGATACGAATTTTGCCGCGCTCTGCGGCAGATAGCATCTCTTGGCAACTATGAAAAAAAGCTTGTCCAGCTTCTGTCAAACTTAACTTACGCGTAGAACGATGTAAAAGAATGACTTCCATATCCTGCTCTAGTGAGCGGATTTGCTGACTCACGGCACTCGTGGTAATACCTAACTCACGAGCAGCGCCACTAAACGAATTTTTTTCCACAACGCAAGCAAAGACACCCATTGCTCGAAGTTGATCTAACATAAATTTCCCTCATAAACTTATGAGAAGCTTCATCTTTCGATAAAAGCAACTCATTGTATTATACGGGGATATTTTGCTTTTGCATTATATATTTAATTATTTGGTAAAACTGCAGTTGGATTGATTGGTTTACCATCTAAACGCACTTGGAACTCAAGCATCGTGCGGTTGGTACCCGATGAACCCATCTCACCAATTTGCTGCCCTGCTTTCACAGTATCGCCACTTTTGACATTCATTTTACTGTTATGTGCATATGCAGTGATATAGCCACTAATATGCTTCACCAAAATTAAATTGCCGTACTCTTTAAGACCATCGGCGGCATAGACCACTTGACCATCAGCTGCTGCAAAAATAGGATCACCTGTATTACCTGCGTAACGTGTTCCTTTCACATTCGATGCTAAGTTATAGCCTTGTAATACCGTAGGACGCGATACTGGACTCACCCAACGTAAACTTGAAGAACTGACCACTGGCGTTGGAACTGTAGTTCGCGTCACTGTCGATGGAGTGGTTGAAGCTTGAGTCACGGGCGCTGTTTGCGTTGGCATTGCAATCGTTTGGCGTTGAATTGGTGCCGCTTGAGTCATGGCTTGTGTAGACGTCGTACGACGAGAGCCACTATTTTTAAGGCGAATGGATTGTCCAACATAGATGCGATAAGGCTGGGCAATATCGTTCATTTCTGCGATGCTGACATAGCTCAAGCCATAGCGAGCTGCGATGCCACTTAAAGTATCTCCCGAACGAACTGTATAATAATCCGGAGCAGTCGCATAACGGGTCGCATTATTAATTTGTGGTTTTGACGCACAGCCAGTCATGACCAAAGTTGTAACCACAGCAGCAGATAAAACAAGGGTCTTAAATAATGCTGCAGGAGCGGTAATAACGCGATATTGTGACACCAGGGACATCATCTTCCTCACTAATAATTCAAATATAGTCATTATGAATGGGCTAAGATTAGCAAAAATCCACTCTAAAAAAGTTGCGGCATAACCATTTTCACAAAGTTATAACACTAATACTTAAATTTTAGATAACTCTGCGTGTAAGTTATTCAAAATCTCATAGTTTGTAGCATCCATTTGTATAGGCGTTACACTGACATAACCATTTGCCACGGCAAAAAAATCTGACTCGATATCGGTTAAGCCTTTCTTAGGCTCTGCCACTGCCTCGCCTGCCAATCCAATCCAATAGACTTGACGACCACGCGGGTCTACATGACTGGTAATCGGTTTGGACTGTAAACGTCTTCCTTGATAGGTCACTTTGGTGCCTTTAAGTTCAACAACATCTGGAATATTAATATTAAAAATATGTCGTGCAGGTAGCGCGGGTAGTCCATTGGCAATAAAATCATGCACCCATTGCGCGGCGACTGCATAATCTTCTGGGTTATTATAACTACGCACATTTGGCCCAGCCAAAGAGACGGCTAGCGCAGGTTGTTTCATTAAACGGCCTTCAAATGCCGCACCCACTGTCCCTGAATACAGCACATCATCACCCAGATTTGCGCCACTATTGATTCCACTCACCACCAGATCAAATTCGAAGTCGAACAAGCCATTCATTGATAAATACACACAGTCCGCAGGTGTACCATTTACCGCCCACATATTCGGTGCAATTTCGACAGGTCGTAATGGTCGATCTAAAGTTAAAGCACTTGAAAAACCACTGCGTTCACTTTCAGGTGCAACAATCACCACACGACCGAGAGGACGCAATGCATGTGCTAAAGCTTGGATACCGGGAGCAAAAACGCCATCATCATTGGCAATTAATATATTCACAACTAAATTTCCATTACTAAAAAATTAAAAATGACTCGCAAGAACATTTTATTGAAATATATGAATAATTATATATATTTACACTTCAACATCCAGCATAAATGTGTGTGTACAAAATGAATAAAACCGTAGCACTTCGTGGTTTATTGGGCTTTGCTCTAGCAGCTTGCATGACTCAAACTGTGGTCGCAGACAATGACTTCACTCAAGAAGAAGCCAATACCATCGTAAAAGAAGACATTGCATCTGCACAAGTCATGTTAGAAGTATGCCCTGCGATTATTGGTCAAAATGCAAAATTTGATGCCAACATTCAAGCACTCACTAAAACATATCTTGCTGATTATTCTGATAAATCAATGACTTTAGAAAAACTACAGTCTGACAGCGAATATAAATCAGTTCTTGAAGAAGCACGTCAAGCTGCTAAAGAAACTGATAAAGCTGAACAAAAATCAGTTTGTGATGACGTTTTAAATTATGAAGGTTAATTGATCATTCAGATTTGGACGCCCTCTCAATAGGTTAGTCCTAATTGCATCAAACCTGCCAAAAAAGGATGACGCTTTATAGCCTCATCCTTTTTTCTTTCACAATGTATTGATTTCTAAACAGCTTCAATACAATTTTCTACTGATCTCTACCCAAAATATGATTAAGCTAAGCAAATAAATTTTAGCTATTTGATATCTTTTAGGTTATTTAACAGGTTATTTAAATGAAAAACTCCTTTGTAAAATCTCTTTGTGCCCTTAGTCTTTCTGCTTTTGCTTTCACTACCTTGTCTGCACATGCCGCAGATGAAAAAATTGAAGTTACCCCTACACCTCAAGTGACTACTCAAGAACTTGCAGCTATCTATGTACTATCTGAAGTCTGCCCAAAATTGGTGAATGACAAAGATCAACCAAAGTTTGAAGCGGGTTATGCAAAATTAGCTAAAGAATATATGCCGAATGAAAAGAACCCAGTAAATGCTTTACAGCAACTCAGCAAACAAAAAAGTTTTAAAGACGCTTTAAAAGAAGCGCAGTCTGATGCGAAGAAAGCTGGCGATAAGAAAAATGGTGCGATTTGCAAAGAATTGACTGCTTACAGCAAATAATACCAATTGGTTACAATACTTTTAAAATAAGCGCTTGCACCCCATAGCAGTCCGCCTAGCTTTGTCCTAAAATGCTAGGCTCTTTGTGCTTATACCTAAGTTATTGGAACCACCCAGAATGACCCGAAAAACCGCCCTTGCCGCATTACTACTTGCACCTAGTTTTTCATTCGCGGCAACTGTCCTTTCTGCACCACCTGAATTAAATAATAAATCTTATGTGCTGATGGACTATGAGACAGGGCAAATCCTTGCTTCTAAAAATGAAAACGAAAAATTAGCTCCTGCTTCAATGACAAAAATGATGACCAGTTACATCATTGAGCAAAAGTTATTAAGCGGTGAACTAACTGAAAATGAAAAAGTACGTATGAATGAGTCGGCTTGGTGTCGCGGCAGCAGCACTGAGTCATGTATGTACGTTCCGCTCAACGGTACTGCAACTGCATTAGAAATGTTACGTGGCATTATCATTCAGTCGGGTAACGATGCTTCTAAAGCTATGGCAGAACATATTGCTGGCAATGAAGGCACCTTTGCCCACATGATGAATCAAGAAGCGAAACGTATTGGCATGGTGAATACTCAATTCATCAATGCGACAGGTATGCCAGCTGAAGGTCATTTCTCGACTGCCAAAGATATGGCGACTCTAGCGCAACATATCATTCATGACAGTTCAAAATACTATCCGATCTACTCTGAAAAAGAATTTACGTTCAATGGCATTAAGCAAGGCAACCGTAATGCCCTGCTTTATACTGACCCAAGTGTAGATGGTTTAAAAACTGGCCATACTGAAGAAGCGGGCTACTGCTTAACGACTTCAGCTAAACGTGGTCCTTTACGTTTAATTTCAGTGATCTTTGGTGCGCCAAGCATGAACGAACGTGCATCTCAAACACGTGAAATTTTAGCTTGGGGTTATGCAAACTTTGAAACTGTAAAAGTTCAACCTGCTAAACAAGTGCTTGCAAAAGCAAAAGTTTGGTACGGTAAAGACAATCAAGTTCAAGTAGGTCTAGCTGAAAACTTTAACGTGACGATGCCTAAAGGCGAAGCGAACGCCATTAAAACTCAATTGGTTGTTCAACCAAAATTAACTGCTCCTTTAAAACAAGGTCAAGTGGTTGGTAAATACGTTGCAACGCTTAATGGCAAAGTCATTGCTGAAAAACCACTTGTCGCTCTACAAAATGTTGAAGAAGCTGGTTTCTTTGCAAAAATGATTGATCACATCAAACAATTCTTTAGCAACTTATTCTAAGTTTGATGAAAACTCGATATTAAGACTAAAGTGAAAGCATCTAGATTTCGGTCTAGGTGCTTTTTTATTTTATACTGCCTAAAAACCTGTAGATGACTTTCCTATGAGCCAAAACATTCGCCCTTATTTAGACACTGCCCCACGTATTGATGACTCTTGCTATATCGATGAAATGTCAGTCGTGATTGGCGATGTTGTATTGGCTGAAAATGTTTCGGTTTGGCCATTTGCTGTGATTCGTGGTGATGTAAACCATATTCGTATTGGTAAAAACTCCAATGTGCAAGACCACTCAATGTTGCATGTGAGTCATAAAAAAGCCGATAAACCCGAGGGTTCTCCACTGATTATTGGTGAAGATGTGACGATTGGTCATCACGTGAAATTACACGGTTGTACCATTGGTAATCGTGTTTTAGTCGGTATAGGTACGATTATTTTAGATGATGTAATTGTTGAAGATGATGTGATGATTGGTGCTGGTTCACTTGTCCCACCCAATAAAGTTCTAGAAAGTGGTTATTTATATGTGGGCAGTCCCGTTAAGAAAGTTCGCCCACTGACCGATAAAGAAAAAGCGCTCTTGCCTTATTCAGCGCAAAATTATGTGAAGGTGTCGAATAATTATCTTGATCAAAATAAATAATATACGCATCCGTTTTTAGTTTTAACAGTTCCAGCTTATGTCTCAACGTTTCATTGACAGACAAATTCAAATACAGAGTAACTCTTTAATGTCGATTAAATCTTATACTTTATTCATTACTAGAATATTTTTTGCAGGCGTAATTTCAAGCTCTGCAACTGCTTTTGCGAATTCAACGCAGTGTAAAGATGATTATGAAAAAATCATTGCCAAAGAAATTAAAGATATCGGCACAGCCTTGAATAAGGGTAACTATGCATTAATCGCCGAAAAAACAGAATCATCTATAATCAATTATGCAGGCGGTAAAGATAAATATAATGCAATATTAGAACTTGCTGCAAACTCCTTTAAACAAAATAAAATATATGTCTCTCAAGTTGAAACATATGCTCCTAAACAAAGTTATATCATTGGCAGAAATGAGTTTTGTGCAGTACCCAAACAAGTCACGATTTCTATGAATGGCCGCAAAATGACAGGTGATCTGTCCTTCATGCTTGCAGTACGTCCAATTGAAAGTAAGGAATGGAAATACATTGATGGTGCGGGTCTGCAAAAGAATCCTGATATGATTTACACATTATTCCCAGATTTGCCTCGAGAGAGTAAAATTCCCTTCATTGAATAAAAAATTAAATATTTAACATTACTACTTTATTAAGCAAGTAGTTTTGAAAAGCAGTAATGTTAAATCTCTAACAATTCGGTTAGTACTGAGCTAAAACTATAATTTCACTAACTAATAAAACAATACACTTTTATTTATTTAACAATTTTTCTTACTATAAACAAAAGAAATTAAGAAAAAAATCAATCATAGCCACCGCTCCCTAAATTTTGTAGAATAGCGTTTTTACCCCATGGTGCTTTTCTATGACCGCTTGGACTGCTCACGTCACTGTTGCGACAGTCGTTGAAAAAGACGGAAAATTCCTATTTGTTGAAGAACATACAGAAGGTGTGACCCATACTGTATTTAATCAACCTGCAGGTCATGTTGAAGCTGGCGAAACCATTATTGAAGCCGCCATTCGAGAAACCATGGAAGAAACAGGTCACGATGTAGAAATCACGAACCTCCTAGGCATGTATACTTATACTCCTCCGATGTTCCCTGATCGTACTTATTTCCGTTTCTGTTTCTTAGCTAAAGACATTCAGCACCATGCCGATGCACAATTAGACACAGGTATTGCCGGTGCAGTATGGATGACGCTTGATGAACTCATTGAGTCTGCCCGTGCGCGTAGTCCATTAGTCATCAAAGCTGTGCAAGATGCTCTTTCAGGTCAAAAATTTCCTTTATCGCTCATTTACGAGCACCAAAATTCTCCCTTAATTTCAAATTTGGATGCTTAATCCTATGCAACAACGTGTCATCGTCGGTATGTCTGGTGGTGTAGATTCTTCTGTATCTGCAGCACTTTTACTTCAACAAGGTTATCAAGTTGAAGGTCTTTTCATGAAAAACTGGGAAGAAGATGACGGCACGGAATACTGTACGGCAATGGAAGATCTTGCCGATGCTCAAGCCGTTTGTGACAAAATTGGAATCAAACTTCATACCGCAAACTTTGCGATGGAATATTGGGACCGTGTCTTTGAGCATTTCTTAGAAGAATATGCCGCAGGTCGTACACCAAACCCAGATATTCTCTGCAATAAAGAAATTAAATTCCGTGCATTTCTCGACCATGCTGTGAACTTAGGTGCTGACTTTATTGCGACAGGCCACTATTGCCGCCGTGGTGAAACGCTAAAAAATTCACGTGGTGAAGAGTATGCCCCTCTACTGCGTGGTCTAGACAACAACAAAGACCAAACCTATTTCCTACATGCAGTGCATGGTCGTGAAATTAACAAAACTTTGTTCCCTGTGGGTGAAATTGAAAAACCACAAGTGCGTAAAATCGCTGAAGAATTAGGTCTAATCACCGCGAAGAAAAAAGATTCAACAGGAATTTGTTTTATTGGCGAACGTCGATTTAATGACTTCTTAAAGCAATATTTACCTGCTCAACCCGGAAAAATCGTCTTAGACACGGGTAAAGAGGTTGGTGAACATCACGGCTTAATGTACTATACGCTCGGCCAACGTGGTGGCATCGGTCTTGGTGGTCTAAAAGGTGCTGAAGAAGGCGCTTGGTTTGTACTGCATAAAGATATCGAAGGTAACCGCCTAGTCGTTGGTCAAGGTCATGAACATCCACTCATGCAAAGCACCATTTTATGGTCTGAAGCGATTGATTGGGTGGCTGGTGAACAAGAGATTCCTCAATCAGGTTTCCGCTGCACAGCGAAAACTCGTTATCGTCAGCCTGACCAAGACTGTACAATATTTAAAGACCCTACAGCACCAAATGGTGTGCGTGTCGAATTCGATGAGCCACAACGTGCTGTTACACCGGGTCAAAGTGTGGTGTTCTACACCGGTGAAGTTTGTTTAGGTGGCGGTGTGATTCATCATACAAATGCGCCTAAACCGGATTTTATTGAATAAGGATTGTTTCGGATGACAGAGTTACCGTTTCAACAGCCTCAGACTCTGAATACTCGCCAAAATCGTGCATTGGCGTTAGCTGCTGTATTTCAAGCAACACAGCTGACCCACATGACTGCATTGACTGGGCAACAGAGTATCGGAGAAAGCGGTAACTTTTATTTTGAACATCTCATTAAAGCCAGTTTAAATATCCGTCCTAAGTCGAATCAGTCTAGTCAGACGCTTGATTTTTTTAGTGGCTTGGCGGATATTTCGCTGGGATTAAAAACCTTAGAAAGTAGCATTACTCAGCCCTTCAATACTTCTCCCAAATCTAGACTTCCTAAACTTGCCAATACTAAGCTACCCATGACGTATGCGATGGCGTTATTGCAGTTAGAAAAGAAAGTCTATAGCAATCCTAAATTTGTCGAAATCATCGAACAATCCCAACAAAAAATTCTAAGACAGCTTTCCTTTTTTGATAATAATTATTTACATCCAAGTATCATTGCCAATTTAGCGCAAACCTATATTGAAACTGCAGGCCAAATTAATCCACGTATTATGGTTCGTGGTAATGCCGAAGCATTTAAAGACACTTCTCATACCAATCGCATTCGCGCCACCTTATTTACCGGCTTACAAATGGCACATTTATGGCGTCAGCTCGGTGGTAGCTCATGGGGTATGATTTTCAGTAAGCGCAAGCTACTACAAGATATTCAAGATCTTGCCCGTTTACAGTATCAGGTGGTTTAACTGATGCAGTACGGGCTTTTTGTTTTACGTTTAATTCCAAAATTTAAGGAATCGCTATGAACGCTTTAACCGCACTTTCTCCATTAGATGGACGTTACGCAAGCAAATGTGATGCTCTACGTCCCTTCCTCTCTGAGTTTGGTTTAATCCATGCTCGTGTGACTGTTGAAGTGCGTTGGTTACAAGCGCTTGCAAACCGTCCTGAAATCACTGAAGTTCCAGCGTTCAGTGCTGAAACCAACGCTGCGCTTGATGCAATTGTTGCGAACTTCTCTGAAGATAATGCTAACCGCATTAAAGAAATTGAACGTACAACTAACCATGACGTAAAAGCAGTTGAGTACTTCTTAAAAGAGCAAATCGCACATATCGATGAGCTTAAAAATGCAGGCGAATTCATTCACTTTGCATGTACCTCTGAAGACATCAACAACTTGTCTCATGCTTTAATGCTTAAAAATGGCCGTGAAGTTTTAGTTGCTGCGATGCAACAAATCATCGATTCAATCGTTGCTTTGGCTGAAAAACATGCTGAACAACCAATGTTGTCTCGTACACACGGTCAAACTGCTAGCCCAACAACTTTGGGTAAAGAAATGGCGAACGTAGCTTACCGTTTAGCGCGTCAAATCAAGCAATTCAAACAAGTTGAACTTCTAGGTAAAATTAACGGTGCTGTAGGTAACTACAACGCTCATTACTCTGCTTACCCTGAAATTAACTGGCCTGCTCATTCTCAAGCTTTTGTAGAGTCTTTAGGTTTAACCTTCAACCCGTACACGACTCAGATTGAACCGCATGACTACATGGCGGAACTTTTTGATGCGCTACGTCGTTTCAACACAATCTTAATCGACTTTAACCGTGACGTTTGGGGATACATCTCACTTGGTTTCTTCAAACAACGTTTGAAAGAAGGCGAAGTTGGTTCTTCAACAATGCCACATAAAGTTAACCCAATTGACTTCGAAAACTCTGAAGGTAACTTGGGTATTGCGAATGCGGTATTGGCTCACCTTGGTGAAAAACTTCCTGTATCTCGTTGGCAGCGTGACTTAACTGACTCAACTGTGCTTCGTAACATGGGTGTTGGTTTTGCACAAAGCTTGATTGCATTTGAAGCTTGCTCTAAAGGTATTGGCAAACTTGAGTTGAATGCTCAACGTATTCTAGAAGACCTTGACCATGCTCAAGAAGTTCTTGCTGAACCAATTCAAACTGTAATGCGTCGTTATGCAGTTGAAAAACCTTACGAAAAACTTAAAGCCCTAACTCGTGGTCAAGCAATGACTCGCGAAATAATGGTTGATTTCGTAAATGGTAACGAGTTAGAAGCTGTTCCAGCTGCTGACCGTGCACGTCTTGCTGAAATGACACCTGCAACATATACAGGTAATGCATCAACTCAAGCAAAACAAATTGCTGAATTAATTTCAAAGATCTGATTTCTAAAATCTAATTTTAAATAGATCAAAAAAACGAGGCTTCATGCCTCGTTTTTTATTTCCACCTATATACTCCTACTCCCTTTGGGATGAAGAGCATGCTCCGCAAGGAGATAGAAAATTTAGACGTAATTTTATTCTGCAGGGCAATATTTCGCCCAATCATCTTTCATCCGTTGTAATTCACAGCCTGTTAAAACATCTGAGTAATAAACATAATATGTGGCATTGGGATACTGAATTTCATGGCGAAACATCATGCCGCGCAAAGATACAGAGAGCTCTTCTGGAAAATCATCTGTTAAATTAAGTTCTTCAAACTCATAGTTAAAATAACAATTTTGAGTCGCAATAAATGCCTCAACAACGGCCATAGTTACTTCCAAATACATAAACTTCGATATACATCTGAGTTTAATACAATCTTTTTGAAAATACTTATCCCTAGTAGCGAACTGATGACATTTGAAAAAATAATGCACAAATTCTAACGCCATCGAACTAACACCTTTCATCGCATTATGGCTATACTTGCCGCGAATTATAACCACTGCACACCGATAAAAAATTTGAGCTTTGCCTTTTCATGATTGATTTCAAATTAAAACTTAAGCACATCTTAGCTTTTGCGTTATTAACTCTTGCCATTGTGATCGCCAGTATCCAACCTTTAGAAATGGAAGCATATATCCTCCATCAAATCGGCACAGCGTTTATGCTGATCGTGCTGCTCGTTTTCCTCTATAAAATAGGGCTAAGTTTCACAACTGTTTGCCTGTATCTTGGCTTTTTATTGATTCATGTTATCGGTGCCCATTATTTATATTCTTATGTACCTTATTCTGAATGGACACAAGCTCTCTTCGGTTTCAACCTTGACCAAAGCATGGGATGGTCTCGGAATATGTATGATCGGCTTGTACACCTTGCCTATGGATTGCTGCTCTATCCGTTCTTTTATCGCATATTTCAAATCTGGCTACCACAATTAAAAGCCGGAACACTCTTTTTATTGGTCGTACAATTCGTCATGGCGACCAGTTTATTTTATGAATGGATCGAATGGCTGATTGCCATTGGCTTATCACCAGAAGAAGCTGAAAATTATAATGGGCAACAAGGTGATATTTGGGATGCGCATAAAGATATGCTGCTCGCAACACTTGGTGCGATGATCACTGGTGGTATTTGTTTAATGACATCAAATTTGTTGAATAACGCTAAACAAAAGCCTGAATATTTTTTATCTTAAATACTGATGTTACGCACCTAGAAGTAATTTCTCATTTTAAAAATGATTTTTAAGTCTATTCGACGGAGTCTTACATCTAGGAATTGAATAACGGGATTAGCCTTCGGCTGGAGGTACTTTTACGAAACGATGTTTCTCATTCGGCAAAATGAGAAGCGAAGCTTCGCAAGGAAACCATCTTGCGAAGCAATGCTCCTCACCGCAAAACTCGTTCGCTCGCGTCTACGTATTCAAAGTATCGCAAAAACATTTTTGATTAGAAGCAGCCCTGTCTCAAACACTTGCGGATGACGTTACCGCGTATCGTTGTTTTATTTGAATCAAATTGCACTTCTGGTGTTACTGCGTAACATCAGTTAAATATTTAAGCAGTCCATTGAATTAAGATTGAATCTGACATTTGCGGATTCAATTTTCGGTCATAATACTGAAAGCACGCTTTTGCTCCCGCTGGCATTTTTTGTAGATCATCATCTATACGAAAATGCCGTGTATATTTTGTATGATTCACTAAAATTTCAACCCGCTCAAAAGGCTGTCTTTTATTTATATTTCCGCTACTCATATAACTCTGATAGGCCACAACAGTGCCGCAGGCTTCAGAGCGAACATCTACCTGTAGTGATGAACAATAAATATAGCCTGCCAACAGTGTTGCTGCTGGGCCAAACAGCGCAGCATACTGTTTCAGCACAGATTTTTTCACACTTTGAAAATGCAGCAAATATAGCCAAGGCCAAACCATTAGGCAAATGACACCACCTAAAATAAACAGAAAATTAGACATCATTATCATCAATATCTATGTACGCAACGCAATCTATCACAACAGCATCGTTTAGCATAAAAAAAGCTCACCGAAGTGAGCTTTAAATACTTTATAAGCATAAAGATTTTAAAATTTTAGATCTTTTAATTGAACGATATTTGCATTAGCTTTGCTCAATGATTCCATCACTTTTGACATGACAGCAGGAACCAATGAATCCGCAATTTGTGCTGCTTGTAAGCCTAACTTCTCACCCAGTGTTGGTTTTTTGCGGGTTTCAATCATATATACATCATGTTGTGGCATAAGACTTAATAGATATTCATCTGACGTTTGGAGTTTATCGACCAAATTGAGATCCATTGCATCTTGACCATACCAATGCTCACCTGTGGCAACTTTATCGACATTGAGCTGAGGACGGTATTTTTCAACAAAGTGTTTAAACAAGTTATGGGTTTGCTGTAACTCTTCTTCAAATTTGGCTTTACCTTCAGCAGTATTTTCACCAAACATAGTTACGGTACGTTTGAACTGACCCGCGGTATACAGTTCAAAATCGATATGTTTTTCTTTCAATAAACGGTTAAAGTTCGGCACTTGTGCAACCACACCAATCGAACCCACCACGGCAAATGGTGCTGAAACGATCTCATTTGCAATGCAGGCCATCATATAGCCACCGCTTGCAGCAACTTTATCCACGCAAATGGTTAAGTTAAATCCAGCATCACGTAAACGTACCAATTGTGCAGCGGCCAGACCATAGCCATGCACCATCCCGCCTGGACTTTCTAAACGTAAAACCACGCGGTCACGTCCTGCTTTTGCTGTCGCTAAGATCAGGGTAATTTCTTCACGTAGACTCGTTACCGCAGATGCAGCGGTATCACCATTAAAATCGATTACATAAATTTTTTGGTTATTCTTTTTACGTGCGCGCGCTTCTTTTGATAATTGTTGGCTTAGTTGCAGCAGCTCAAGTTTAGATGCAGTCGTTTGCGCAATTTTTTTTCGTTGTTCATTGATACGTGCATTTAAGTGGCTTACACGAATTTCCGCAGGCAACTTGGGATTATGAAATAGCATAAAATTGAAACTCATTTAATTCATATTTATGTTGTATAACATGTGGGTTACATCACAAAAATTCAATCTATTTTTTGAAAATAATTCTCATTGAGTCAAATTGAGCTTTTTATTTCTATCAATCCTTTTCTACCTAATTATTGACTTCATAAAAAAAGAGCCTTTCGGCTCTATTTTCAAACAGTCTAGATTAACCAAAACGACCGGTAATATAGGCTTCTGTAAGCTGATGATCCGGTTGGGTAAAGACTTTTTCAGTGGAATTCACTTCAATTAAATCACCCAAATGGAAATATGCGGTACGGTCAGAAACACGCGCTGCTTGTTGCATCGAGTGTGTCACAATCGCAATGGTATATTGCGCTGAAAGTTCAGTGATGAGCTCTTCTACTTTTGCTGTTGCAATTGGATCGAGTGCTGAACAAGGTTCATCCATTAAAATCACTTCAGGACTGACAGCAATGGTTCGCGCAATACATAGACGTTGCTGCTGACCACCTGAAAGTCCTGTACCCGGTTGGTTCAAACGGTCTTTCACTTCATCCCAAAGGCCTGCTTTACGCAGACTATTTTCAACAATTTCTTCCATGTCGTATTTGTCACGTGCCAAACCATGCAATTTTGGACCATAAGCGACATTGTCAAAAATAGACTTTGGGAATGGGTTCGGCTTTTGGAAAACCATACCCACTTGGGCACGCAGTAACACCACATCGAGATTTGGATCATAGATATCTTGATTATCCATAAGCACTTGCCCTGTCACACGACAAGAATCAATCGTGTCATTCATACGGTTGAGCGTACGTAGGAAAGTTGACTTACCACAACCAGACGGACCAATAAAGGCAATCACTTCATTTTCATAAATGTTCAGATCTATGCCTTTGATCGCTTCAGATTCACCATAGTACACATGCACATCATTGGTACTGATTTTCACATTGCTCGATTTCGCATCTTTTTTCGCGCTAGATTGCGTATCGAATTGTGACACAAACGCAGTATTGGTTTGTTTTTGGCTGCCTTGAGCAGAGGTAAATTGTGTTTGTTCTGGATTCACGGACTTATCCTGATATAAGGAATTCTTTTCAGTTGTAATGACGCTATTCATATAATGCCCTCAATTACCAGCGTACTTCAAATTTCTTACGTAACCAGATGGCTAAACTGTTTAAGCCGATCATGAGAGCAAGAAGTACAATGATTGCTGCTGCGGTACGTCCTTCAAAGAAGTTACGTAGCTCATTACCTTGCCAAAGGAAAATTTGTACTGGTAATGCAGTAGATTGATCTAAAGGAGTGGCTGGTACACTTGCCACAAAGGCACTCATACCAATCAATAATAATGGAGCAGTTTCACCTAGCGCTTGCGCAACACCAATAATGGCACCAGTTAAGATACCCGGTAATGCCAATGGCAAGACATGGTGAAATACAGTTTGTAAACGTGAAGCACCCAAACCTAAAGCAGCTTGACGAATCGATGGCGGAACAGCTTTTAGTGAAGCACGTGTAGTAATAATGACCGTTGGAAGTGTCATCAAACTCAAGACTAAACCACCAACCACAGGTGCCGAAAGCGGCATGTGCATCCAACCAATAAAGATTGCAGCACCAAGCAAACCAAACACAATTGAAGGTACTGCTGCTAGGTTGTTAATGTTGACTTCGACAACATCGGTAATCCAGTTTTTAGGTGCAAATTCTTCTAAGTAAATTGCGGATGCAACACCGATTGGAATCGAAATAATGATCACGATCAGCATCATAAAGAGTGAACCCATAAACGCCCCTGCTAAACCTGAAGTTGCAGGTGAGCTACGAGAGTCTGGATTCTTAAATATTTCAGTATTAAACGAGTTAGTGATAACACCATCTGCTTTAAGTTTATCTGCGAGTTGACGCAGTTCCGGACTTAATTGCTGCTGTTCATCAGGCAAGCTACGGTCAATATTACCCGCTAACCAGACATCGACATTGGCATCTGCAAGGATTTTTAAATCTTGTTTTTGACCGATCAATGAAGGATTTGCCATGACCATGTCACGTAAGCGATAAGCTTCTGAACTGGTATATAAACTGTTGAGATCATCACGTTGAGAGGCAATCGATGGATCTTTTGCAACGATTCCATTTACGATCAGCGCATCCCAATCCACCATGCCCATTTCAGTTTGCCAAGCAATATAGCGCTCTTGGAACTGTGCAGGAGATTCACCTTCTTTTTGAACCGGTTTCGCTCCTACATTAACAATGCTTGGATCAAAAAATACAGGCACTGTCATCGAGCTTTGCCAAAATGCAGGTAAGCCTTTGGCTAAAATACTGCCAAACAAAAGCACGACGAACAATAAGCCAGTCACTACTGCACTAAAGCCCAAGACACGGAAAGTTTTTTCTTTACGGTGTCTTTTCGCCAATGAGTTTTCAATGATTTTCTTACGTTTTTCACGAAGCTCAGCTGCTACGTTCGGATCAAAATTTTGATCCATGTTTGATGTATTCGTCGTACTCATTCGTATTGCTCACGGTATTTACGCACAATGTACAGTGCAACAATATTCAGCCCTAAGGTAATCACAAACAGTGTTAAACCGAGTGCAAAAGCAACTAATGCTTGAGGACTCGCAAAGTCTGTATCACCTGTTAATTGGTTTACGATGGTAATAGTGACGGTAGACACCGCTTCGAGTGGGTTGATATGCAGTAAAGGACTGTTCCCTGCTGCAAGCACCACAATCATGGTTTCACCAATTGCACGAGATGCTGCCAATAAGAATGCACCGATGATGCCCGGCAATGCAGCTGGAATCACTACTTGGCGAATGGTTTCTGATTTTGTAGCACCCAAACCAAGTGAACCATCACGAAGCGCGCGAGGCACTTGAGTAATGATGTCGTCAGATAATGATGAAACGAATGGGATAATCATAATCCCCATCACAAAGCCTGCTGTTAAAGCACTGGTTGCATTAATATCGAGTCCAATATACGCGCCGAGCTGTTTTGCAAAAGGTCCAATAATCATTAAGGCAAATACACCGTAAACAATCGTTGGAATACCTGCGAGAACTTCAATGGCCGGTTTTGCCCAAGCACGGAAACTTGGCTTGGCATATTCAGCCAAGTAAATCGCAATCATCAGACCAACTGGAACAGCAACCAATAGCGCAATTCCACTAACCATGAGTGTGCCCCAAAGGAGTGGCAGCAAACCATAACTACCTTCAGCATTCCCTGATGTACTAAAGCCGGGGTTCCATTCAGTGCCTAAGAAGAAATCGAGTGGACTGACAAAACTAAAGAAACGCATGGCTTCACTGAACATCGACATCACAATGCCAACTGTTGTCAGGATTGCGACACCGGAACATAGTGCCAATGCGATATTAATAACTTTTTCGACTTGGTTACGTGCACGATATTTTTCTGCGATGCGGCGTTTAGCCATGACTAAACCAATCAATGCCGCACAAATCACAATGGCCAATTTTGCATATGAGCCAATGTTTTCAATTTTCTTTAATTGTTCTGCTGCTGCAAGTTCATATGCAGCTGGCGTATCACTCACCCCAAAACCAGAAGCAATCGCTTGAACGCGGTCAACCATTACGCTCGTGCTTGCAGGATCTAAACTTAAACGAATATTTTCAGGGACATTATTTAAAATAACGTGTTGAAAAATACTCGGTTCAACCAAGTTCCAAACAATCAAGATTAAAAAAGCGGGAATCCCACACCATAAAGCGACCAAAACACCATAATAGCCCGGTCGTGAATGCAACATTGCTGAGTTATTGCCTTTACCTGCAAGTTTGCGACTTTTGGTCAGTCCAACTTGATAAGCGATTGCAATAATTGCGAGCAACACACCAATAAGTAGCAGATTCATGTAATCTCCACTGTTTTTTCAAAAGCCCTTCTTGAAAAAACTGTTTCTTTGCAAAAAGCCAATGGCAGGTCAATCCTGCCATTGGCTGTTTCAATCCAATTATTTAACTGCTTTACCAGCTTTAAAGTTTGCAAGAACTGCAGCGCGCTCTTTATCAGACATTGAAATTAAGCCTGCTTTTTCTAGCTTAGAACCTTTACCTGATACTTTTTTACTTAGGAAGAATTCTGTGAACTCTTTTAAGCCTTTAATTGATTTTAAGTGCTCACCCTTTACATAGAAGAACAATGGACGAGATACTGGGTATGAACCATTTAAAATTGTCTTCTCAGACGGCGCTACATTATTCACTGTTGCTACACGTAACTTGTCACGGTTTTGGTCATAGAAACCTAGACCGAATACACCTACAGCGTTAGGTGAAGTTTTTAAGCGTGCCAATGTCTCTGTATAGTCGCCTGCGATTTCAATCACACGACCATCTTTACGGAATGTTGAACATGCTTTTTTCTGAGCATCTTTATCTAATTTTGCGAAAGCTTCATAAGTTTCACAGCCAGCATCGACCATTTTTTCTTGGAACACTTCACGTGTACCATGGTTTGATGCAGGAATAACTAAAGTGATTGCTTCGTTTGGTAAAGTTGGGTCGATTTGATTCCAACGTGTGTATGGGTTTGGAACCAATTTACCTTTTGAAGGTAATTCAGCAGCAAGTGCAGCAAATACGTGCTGTGGGCGAAGTTTGAATGCCGCTTTTTTCGCATTTGAAGCAAATACGATACCGTCATATCCAACTTTAATTTCTAAGATTTGGTTAACGCCGGCTTTTTTACATGCAGCCAATTCAGTACCTTTAATTTTACGAGATGCGTTTGCAACATCAATTGTGTTATCGCCTACACCATTACAAAATTGTTTCAAACCACCTGAAGTACCGCCTGAACCTACGACAGGTGCTTTAAATTGTGGGAATGTATTACCAAACTCTTCTGCAACAATACTTGCATAAGGCAGTACAGTTGAAGAACCAGCAATTTGGATCGTGTCACGAGCTGCATTTGCAGTTGTAGCGACTGTTGCCCCAGTAGTGAGTACCATAGCAAGTGCGATATGATTTAAGCGCATTCTCATCTCTCTTAATTGATGCATTTATTGGAGTACGCCACTTTTATTTTTAAAGTCTTGTACTTTTTCGATATCTGCATTTTGATTTTAGAGTATGACAGTTAGGTTACATCTTTATGACGCTTTTATGATAATTGATGATCGCTCATTGATTTAAATATAATTCTTTATTTTTCAATACGTAATGAAATTTATCAAAGTATTGGTCTTATTTATTTCTACTTTGATATTCGTAAGAATTCATGTCACTGTCATATTTTGTCTTATTTTCTTTTTTCAAATTCTCCTCTTTTTCTGAATGATGCACATTTGCATGTTCGATTTTTTATTCCATGTTATTCCAATAATTGAAATTTCATTACATTTTTAGTTCGCTCAATATGCAACTTTACATAAAAACAGAGCCTAAAATGACCAGTAAAGCCATTGCGACATTTAATCCAGACTTGCCTGTGCATATGACTTTTGAAAAACATGACTGGCACTTACTTGCAGAATATTGGTATCCCATTGCACTCGCTCGAGACATTACAGAACAACCTTATGGCACCATGCTTTTAGATATGCCGCTCGTCATCTATAAAATGGGAGAAGAACTGATTGTCGCTAAAGATGCCTGCCCACACCGCGGCGTACCCCTAAGTTTAGGTAAAAATGATGGTCTAGGCGTTGTCTGCCGCTATCATGGTTTACGCTTTGGTGAACATGGTCATTGCAATCGCATCCCTGCACATCCTGAGCACAAAATTTCACCTCGTTTCAACTTGCGTACTTATGCTGCTGTTGAGCGTTATGGACTGATATGGTGCTCACTTACTGCCGCTAAAGATACTGCACCGAATATCCCTGCAATGCCATATTGGGATGAAGCCGAGTTTCAGCAATTGGTGTGCCCAACGGTCGATTTTCAATGTTTTGCAGGCCGGCAGCTTGAAGGCTTTATTGATGTTGCGCATTTTGCATGGGTACATCCCGATACCTTTGGTGACCCTGAAAATGTAGAAGTACCTGACTATAAAACATTTGAGACTGAAACAGGGTTTAATGCGGATTATTGGAGCAGTGTTGGGCGCTACCCGATTGGTTTAGAACAACGTGGACAAGATGGCTTTCAATGGCTGCGGCATTTTGAAATTCATCTGCCTTTTACTGCAACACTCACCATACATTTTCCAAACGACAGCAAGCAAGTGATTATGAATGTGGCTTCACCGATGACTGCCCGCTCCACCCGTCTATTTGCTCCCATTTGCCGTAATTATGACAAGGACTTACCTGTCGAAGATGCTTACGACTTTAACCTGAAAATATTTGAGGAAGACCGATTAGTCTCTGAATCACAAAAGCCTGAATATTTGCCTTTGGATTTAAGCATCGAAGCGCATTTCCCGGCGGACCGCAGTTCCAGCATGTACCGCAAATTATTGCGTAAAAAAGGTTTTAGTCCATTATTTGCGGCATAACATCAATATCGTATTGCATTCACCTCACCCTAACCCTCTCCTACAAGGAGAGGGAAACTCCTTTACAAGTCTTATATTGGTTATAAATATTGTGGTATCTCATTCATCAAATGATAAACATCAATGAATATCGCGACTGGCGACAGGGATGTCACTATAAGGTAATGGTCACATGGATGTACCTTTTACATGAGAAGGATTTTAGATACTTTGATCCCTCAAAGTAACAATCTGCCTACGCAGTAAACTATCATCTTTCAATGAAAAATTGTGGCCATGTAATAAATTAAGCGCCTTTTCATTTAAAAAAAAGGAGCTCAAATGAGCTCCTTCTTCTACACCTACAAAATGATGATTAGTCAATTGCAGGAGTATATGTACCTTCAGCGATTGGGCCTTTGATACGATCCGCTTCCGCTAGCACAAGAGCAAGCAAATTCTTCACGTTGTCTAAAGTCGCTACTGGGCTTAAAGTCGTCATTTTCAATGATTGAACTTGACCTACTTTAGTTACACCAATATTCGCTTCACCACGAGCAAACAATTCGTCTGCAACGTTTTGGTTCAATGTATCTAACAATTCAGCTGGGTAACCTGCTGGTACTACACGGAACAATACCGATGCAAATTGAGGATCAACCAGCATTTCTAGACCGTCAGTGGCAGTAATATAGTCTGCAACATCACGTGTTAGACCTACACCATGATCAATCATCGAACCGTAAAGCTCTTCACCTAACGCTTCAACCGTCATCCACAATTTCAACGCGTCAAAACGGCGAGTTGTTTGTAGTGACTTAGATACTAAGTTAGGAACGCCATGCTCTTCATCATAAGCAGAGTTTAAATACTCAGCTTCATAATGCATGAAACGATAGTTCGATTCATCTTTAAGCAAAAATGCGCCACATGAAATCGTTTGGAAGTAATGCTTATGGAAATCAAGCGTTACCGAGTCAGACAGTTCAATACCATCTAACATTGAACGATAGTCATTTGAAAGAATCAGTGCACCGCCCCATGCTGCGTCGATATGCATCCACGCGTCATATTTATTGGTGATTGCACGCACTTCTTTCAATGGGTCAATCGCGCCCGCATCAGTTGTACCCGCAGTTGCAACTACACATGCCACGATTTTGCCTTCAGCTTGAAGGTGCGCCATGGTTTTCTCAAGTGCATCCATGTCCATGCGTGCATTTGCATCTACAGGAACAGTGACAACAGATTGGAAACCCATACCCATCATGGCCATGTTCTTTTGCACAGAGAAGTGTGCATTTTCAGAACAGATCACTTTGACGTTACGCATTGCTTCTGCAGGTACGCCATCACGCTGAACAGACCACGGATTGCCGTTTTCGTCTTTCCAGTTTTTAGCAATACATGCATCACGAGCAAGTAAAACGCCCATCAAGTTTGACTGTGTACCGCCAGAGGTGAATACACCTGCTTGACCTGCACCATAGCCAACTTTTTGGCGAAGCCAGTCAATTAACTGAACTTCCATCAATGAACCTGCAGGGCTTTGATCCCATGAGTCCATAGATTGGTTTGTCGCGTTAATGAGCACTTCAGCGATTTGGCTTGTTACCATTGTTGGGCAATGCAAATGCGCTAAAGAATGTGGGTGATGTACTTTTAAGCTTTTGTTTAAGAACAGCTCAACCATACGGTCTAGTGATTTTTGTACACCCATACCTTCTTTAGAAGGATTGAATGCAATTGCACTACGAAGCTCTTTAATACTACCGCCGGTGTACATTTTGTCATTTTGCAACCATGCAGAAACGGCTTTTACCGCTTCGCCCATTGCTGACTGGTAGTCAGCAATGGATTGTGCATCATTGCAGAATAACGCTTTACGATGTTCTGCAAAATCAACCATTATTACGCGCCTCGAGTTGCAACAAGTGCTTCAGCAAGTGCTTTCTTGAAGCGAACGATCACCTCAATACATTCAGCTTGATTGATGATCAGTGGACAAAGTAGACGAATCACCGTACCGTTACGACCACCTTTTTCTAACAACAATTTATTGTTGAAACATGCTGCTTGAATTGCTGCTGCCAATTGAGAATCACCCGGTAAAGAACCCATGTGATCTGCTTTTTGACGTTCATCAACAATTTCAACACCAATCATCAAACCACGGCCACGTACGTTACCGATACATGGGAATTCTACCGCTAATTTTTTAATTTCAGCTTGTAAGAAGTCACCACGCTCTTGTGCATTTTGCGCAAGATTTTGCTCTTTAATGGTTTTGATTGTTGCAAGACCCGTACCCATCGCCAATTGGTTACCACGGAATGTACCCGTGTGACCCGCTGGTTGCCATGCGTCAAACTTACGTTTAATGCCCAATACTGCAAGTGGTAAGCTACCACCTACCGCTTTAGACATTACAATGACGTCTGGCTCAATACCTGCATGTTCAAAGGCAAACATTTTACCTGAACGTGCAAAGCCCGCTTGTACTTCATCAAGAATCAACACGATGTTGTGCTTTTCAGTCACTTCGCGGATTTTCTTTAACCATTTTACAGGTGCAGTCACTACACCGCCTTCGCCTTGGATTGCTTCCAAGATTACAGCTGCAGGTTTTGTTACACCGCTTTCTACGTCTTCAATGAAGTTTTCGAAATAATACGTTAATGCGTCTACACCCGCTTCACCACCTATGCCTAATGGGCAACGGTATTCATGCGGATACGGCATAAATTGAACACCCGGCATTAAGCCGTTCACAGCATTTTTAGCAGACAAGTTACCTGTCATTGCTAAAGAACCGTGAGTCATACCATGGTAGCCACCTGAGAAGCTGATTACTGAACTACGACCAGTGTAAGTTTTTGCTAATTTAATTGCTGCTTCTGTACCATCTGCACCAGACGGGCCACAGAACTGTAGACAATACTCTTCTTTACCACCAGGTAATTGCTCAAGTAGTGCTTCAGTAAAAGCATCTTTTAAAGGCGTTGTTAAATCCAAAGTATGCAATGGGAGGCCACTTGCAAGTGTGTCTTGGATACTTTGAATTACCGCAGGATGATTATGGCCTAATGCCAATGTTCCTGCCCCAGCTAAACAATCGAGGTACTCTGTACCTTCAACATCAGTAACCCAACAACCTAAAGCTTTTGCTATCGCAAGTGGAAGTTTACGCGGATAGCTACGAACATTGGATTCCATCTGGCTTTGGCGAGTCAAATAGTATTCGTTAGTAGAATTAGTGGCAGGGTTTACAGAAGAAACGCTCATATCGAATTACCATCTCTGATATGGGTTGAAAGAAATAAGTCGGGTGACTTGCGGTCCTTTGACTCGGTGCTTTATGAGTTTCTAGTTAGCTTTAAAAGCTCTTTGAGTATGGGCTAACTAGGAGGCGGATGATACAGACTTTTTCAAGAAAATAAATCACTTTTATGATCAAATAAAAAGATAATTTAGAGAAAAAACAGATCTATTCCATGGATATCTTGAATTATCATCTTACAGTGTGACAAAACAAAGAAAACCTTTTTATTTTATGCTTTTTTACAACTTATGAATGATTATTGTAATCATCAATTATTTAAACAACTAAGTACTGATTATTTAAATAAATATTCATCAAGCACTACATTTATTTTTCTTGAAAGATTTACAATCCCACCACAGATTTTCCTTTAATCCATCACAATCCCCTTTTAAGATAACAGCATAAGCTAAATTAGTCATTCTGAAAGAAGAATAGGTCATAACAATGCGTAAAATTATCTTATCTACTGTTTTATTAGCATCAGGTTTAGGTTTGGCAGCAGCAACTCAAGCAGCTGACCCACTCAATTACAACATCGTGAACATTCAAGCGGATGCTACTCGCCAAGTGTCGAACGACCAAATGTATGCCGTTTTATATATTGAAAAATCAAATAAACAGCCGGCTGAACTTGCTACCCAAATCAACCAATTAATGACCCAAGCGGTGAACACAGCCCGTAAATACCCTGCGGTAAAAATCGAAACGGGATCTCAAAGCACCTACCCGATTTATGACAATGACAGTCGTAAATTGAAAGAATGGCGTGGTCGTGCTGAAGTTCGTTTAGAAAGTACTGACTTTAAAACTGCTAGCCAATTGGTGAGCGAGTTACAACAAAATTTCCAAACTCAATCCATCAGCTTTAGTGTGTCAGATGCACAGCGTAAAAAAGTTGAAAATGAACTGATGGTTGAAGTATCCAAAAACTTTCAACAACGTGCCCAAGCGCTCGCTCAGGCATGGAATAAATCAGGCTACAACTTGGTTAATATTAATTTAAATACCAGCAATTATGGTGGTCAGCCAGTTCCGCGTATGGCGATGATGAAAGCTGCAAGTGCCGATGCTATTCCTGAACAAGAAATGGCAGGTGGTGAATCTAAAATCACGGTCAGTGCAAATGGCTCTATCCAGTTTAAATAATTAAATTCATTTTAAGAAACCGTGCTTTAGCGCGGTTTTTTTGACTATAAATTCCATCTATTCTTTATTTAAATTAAAAAGTCTATTAGCTTAATCAAATTCATAGTTTCAAATGATAATCATCCTTATTTAAATTTATCGCACTCAAGATTATGATACGCGCTCTCTCTCCATTGCTCACACTTTTATGTATAGTTCAAGCAAAAAATCTCTAAAGCTTCAAAACTTCCCGTTATTACCGCTAAGTATTGCCGTAGGTATAAGCATGGTTGCCACTATGGCTTCTGCTGCTGAAAATACAGATACCGCGCAAGCTGATGTTTTACCGACCATCACCATTGAAACTCAAGGGAACTGGCTGGAAAACGCCAATGAAAAAAAGGTGCAAAAGCATGCCGGTGCGCGGACCATTATTGACCGTAAACGCTTAAACGAAAGCGCAGCAACATCTCTAAAAAATGCGTTACGCCAAGTTTCTGGTGTTCAGGTTCAAGAAAATAATGGTACTGGCGGTAGCGATGTTTCATTAAATATTGGCGTTCGTGGATTAACTTCTCGCCTCTCTCCACGTTCAACTGTGTTGATCGATGGCATACCAATGTCATTTGCACCGTATGGCCAACCACAGCTTTCGATGGCGCCTGTCTCTTTAGGAAATATAGAATCTGTTGATGTAGTCCGTGGTGCAGGTTCTGTCCGTTTTGGGCCACAAAATGTCGGCGGTATTATCAACTTTGCCACACGTAGCATTCCTGAAGACTTTAAAGGTACCGTGGCATTAAACTCTGAATATGCAACAGGTACAGATCAGGTAAAATTAGGTCCTAGTCTGTTTGTTGGTGGAACATTAGATAATGGTTTAGGTCTTGCCTTGCTTTATTCAGGTACTAAAGGCAACGGTTATCGTGAAGCGAACAATAAAAATGACATTGATGATGTCATGTTAAAAACCGCTTATGACATCACTGATCAGGATAAAATCGCATTAAATTTCCATCATTACGATGGTACAGGTGAAATGCCTGAAGGTTTAAGCGCTGCTGAATTCGAAGTAAATCCATATCAAACGTCGCATTATCGTGACTTTTTCACTGGCCGTCGTTCAGATGTATCCCTACGTTATACACATAAAGACGACACGAACAACTTTGAACTTTTAAGTTATTACATCGATTCATTCCGTACCAGCAACCTTGAATCTACTTTAGCCAATGGCAATCATCGCTTAGATACCTCACCACGTGATTATAAAGTCTTTGCCATTGAGCCACGTTATTCACGTAGCTATAGCTTAGGAAGTACGCTGAATGAAGTGACTGTCGGTTACCGTTATATGGACGAAGAGAGCACCGAGTTCGCAGGCCGTACTGAATACGCAGCAGATGCAGAACCTGGTCAGTTTATAGCACGTACCCGTAGTGCGGGTGGCACCAAAGCACACGCTGCTTATATCGATAACCGTATAGAACTGGGTAAATGGAATATTACACCCGGCGTTCGTTTTGAATCGATTGATACGCAAAACAGTTTTAGTGCCTATAAAAATGGCGTATTACAAAATACTGTTCATCCATCGATCCAATCTGAGGAATTTTTGCCAAGTTTAGCTATCCTGTATAAAGCAACAGACCATTGGAATTTCTTTGCCAATGCCGGTGTCTCTTTTGGTCCACAGCAATATAACCAGTTAGCAACAACGCAAGGTACTACAGCGGTCACCACCTTAGATGGCTTACATCCTGAAAAGTCTAATAACTATGAAATTGGTACCAAATATTTAGGCAATGGTTTGAGTGCTGAATTGACTGCGTTTTATCTAGATTTTGACAAAGAACTGATTTTAGAACGTGATGCTGCAAACAATGGCATTTGGACTGACCTCGGTGCTACAAGTCATAAAGGGATCGAAACCGGTTTTAGCTATGACTTTGGACATTTAGCTGACAATCTCGAAGGCTTAAAAGCCTATGGTAATTACACCTATACCAAAGCGGTTGCTGAAGCAGGTAACTTTAAAGGTAAAGATTTGCCCTTCTATTCACAAAATGTCGCAAACTTTGGCTTAGGTTATAAATATGATGCTTGGTCCATCAATGCCGACATGTATGCACAATCTAAACAACGTGCCCCAGGCAACCAAGATTCTAACATCTACCAAACTGAAGAAACAGCAAATGGTAAACTAGGCGATATTCCAGGCTATTCAACTTTTGCTGTGCGTACAGGCTATGACTTTGGCGGTTCGCTACAAGGGGTTAGAGTTGCTGCTGGTATTAAGAATGTCTTTGATAAACAGTATTTCACCCGTTCATCAGATGCAACAGGTGGTAAATATATTGGTCAGCCACGTACTTTCTTCTTACAAACTTCATTCGACTTTTAAACTGATCTAAATATAAAAATCCCACCAAGTGTGGGATTTTTATTGAAGAAAACATATGGACATCCATATATTCATATGTAAATATATATGCAAATCCATATATACAGATAAACATGGAACAGACTGAATTTTTCAAATTACTTGCAGATGAGACTCGTCTGAACATCATCATGCTGTTGGCATGTAAAGGTGAACTCTGCGTCTGCGAACTCACCGAGTCCCTTGAATTAAGCCAACCCAAAATTTCGCGCCATCTAGCGCTACTACGGTCATCTAGTGTTTTGAGTGATCAACGCAAAGGTCAATGGGTCTATTACTCCATTCACCCTGCACTGCCTACTTGGTGTACACAAATACTTGATGTCATGCGTCACCAAGAACGATTTAAAAATCTCGATTTAAACTCTCCGAAAGGCACTACAACATTGTGTGAAACGCTATGAATTTTTTATTTCTATGTACTGGCAATAGCTGCCGCAGCATTTTATCCGAAGTACTTTTTAACCATCGTGCCCCTGAAGGTTTCCATGCCTATAGCGCAGGTAGTAAACCTTCAGGACAAGTCCACCCGTTTACCTTGAAAACCCTACAAAACCTCAATCTACCGACTGAGGGTTTGTCGAGTAAAACCATCGCAGCATGTGAACAATATCAACCCGATGTGGTAATTACCGTCTGTGGTTCTGCCGCTCAAGAAGCTTGCCCAATTTACTTAGGCTCTGCCATCAAAGCCCACTGGGGCTTAGAAGATCCTTCCCATTTAGAGCTTGTAGATGAAATAAAACTTGCAGCATTTCTTGATACCGTGGCGCATATTAACCGCCGTTTAGATGCTTTATTTGCACTCGATTTTACGCAATTAAGTCGTGAAGAACTCAACCTAGAAATCCAAAAAATTTCAGAGATCCAATAATGGCTGCTGCAAAACTGTCATTTCTAGACCGCAATCTAACGCTATGGATTTTTATCGCAATGGGGCTAGGCATTGCGATTGGCGTCTATATTCCAAGTGCTTCAAGAGCTTTAAATCAACTCAATATCGGTGATGTCAATATTGCGATTGCCATTGGTTTAATCCTGATGATGTATCCGCCTTTGGCCAAAGTGGATTACAAAGCGCTGCCTGAAGTGTTTAAAGATAAACGTACCTTATACCTATCACTGGTTCAAAATTGGTTAATCGCACCTTGCCTGATGTTTATTTTGGCGATCGTGTTTTTACAACACTACCCTGAATACATGACCGGTTTGATTCTGATTGGTTTAGCACGTTGCATTGCAATGGTTCTGGTTTGGAATGATCTCGCTTGTGGGGATAACCAATACGTAGCGGCTTTAGTGGCCTTTAACAGTATTTTCCAAATTGCATTTTTTAGTACCTACGCATGGTTCTTTTTGAGTTTTTTACCGCCTTATTTTGGTATAGAAGCACAAGTGATCCAAGTCAGCTTTTGGACCATCACACATGCAGTATTGGTGTATCTAGGTATTCCCTTCCTGCTCGGTTTCCTGACGCGTGCCATATTGGTAAAACAAAAAGGTCTGGCTTGGTATAAAAATCAATTTATACCCAAAATCAGCCCGATCAGTTTAATCGCATTACTCTTTACCATTGCGGTGATGTTTAGCCTCAAAGGTGCAGATGTCGTGAGCCTTCCAATGGATGTACTGCGTATTGCCATTCCCCTCACGATCTACTTTGTGGTGATGTTTTTCATTAGCTTTTTGATGAGCAAATGGATGGGCAATAACTACGCCAAAACCACTGCCATATCCTTTACAGCAGCGGGTAATAATTTTGAACTTGCCCTCGCTGTTGCCATCGCCACCTTTGGTATCGCATCTCCGATTGCATTTACCACGATTATTGGCCCATTGGTTGAAGTCCCTGTGCTTATTGCATTAGTGAGTGTATCGCTATGGTTAAAACGCAAATGGTATAAAGAGAACTAAAATGAAGCTCCCCAATATTCAACTAGATTTACTTGAGACACCGCGTTTTGAGCAAGTTCAAGCTAAAGCACTTGAACATCCGCCACGCATCCTGCTGCTATATGGCTCCAACCGTGAACGCTCATTTAGCCGTTTAACGGTATTGGAGGCGGGTCAAATCCTTGAACATTTTGGTGCAGAAGTCAAAATCTTTCATCCTAAAGGTCTTCCTCTGCCTGAAGATGCTGAAACATCACATCCCAAAGTTCAGGAATTACATGAATTACTTGCATGGTCAGAAGGCATGGTTTGGTGTTCGCCAGAACGACATGGTGCGATGAGTTCTATCTTGAAAGCACAAATTGATTGGATTCCTTTAGCCGCAGGTGCCATTCGTGCTACTCAAGGTAAAACGCTGGCGTTAATGCAAGTCAGTGGCGGTTCGCAATCCTTCAATGCTGTTAACCAAATGCGAATCCTTGGGCGTTGGATGCGGATGATCACGATTCCAAATTAATCTTCCGTTGCGAAAGCATTTTTAGAGTTTGATGAAAATGATCGCATGAAACCTTCCTCCTATTACACTCGGATTGTCGATGTGATGGAGGAATTATATAAATTTACCCTACTCACACGTGGTCAATCTGCCTACCTCACAGATCGATATTCTGAACGAGTTGAAAGTGCGGAAGAACTCTCTAAACGAGTTAATCAAAAGAACCTTTAATGAAAAACTCCTGCATCTGTGCAGGAGTTTTGGTCTAAAATATCCATCCGTTTCAACTTAAACTAATAATTTATAAAATAATGTCGTTGAATCTATTGTACCTGTATGGCTCAATGCAAATTGCGGAATGATCCCAGCTTTTATAAAGTTAAATTTTTCATATAGCTTTTCAG
The DNA here is from genome assembly GCF_013419215.1 of Acinetobacter sp. YH12096. Lineage (NCBI taxonomy): Bacteria > Pseudomonadati > Pseudomonadota > Gammaproteobacteria > Moraxellales > Moraxellaceae > Acinetobacter > Acinetobacter sp. YH12096. Next base: position 173,772 of record NZ_VPAM01000004.1, read on the forward strand.
AGACATCGCCTGTACGCGTATCAAGTACAAGTAATTTCAAGTTCAAGTGTTTTGCTTTATCTTCTGCAAGTGTTAATAGTTGGTGAGCAATGCCTTGCTGACGTACCTTTGGATGCACCATAAGTTTTTCAATCTCAGTACGACGCAGCGCATTGGCTTTGGTGGCACGAACCAATTGTACTGTGCCCACAACTTCACCGCTTTGCAGCGCCACCCACAAAAAGGTTTTATGCTTTTGAATATCCTTTGCCACAGCAGACCAATATTCATCATAGTGCGACTTAGATTCTTCTGCTAAAAAATCCAGTGATGCACCATCTTGCACACATTGGGCCAATAATTCACACAGTTGAGCCTGCTCATCTTTTAGATCTTGAAGGTTTAAATATTAAATTTCGCTCATATTATTTTCCTCTTATTACTATTTTTATCGTTATATTCAAATGACATGCCATAAAAAATCCCGCTCGGAAGCAGGATTTTGAACTTTCAATTTAGTAAATCGACATATGATTGCGATTTATTATATATTTAACCTAATGTTTTTATTATATTTTATTTTACAATTTGAATTTTAACCTCCAGCCTAACCTCCCACACTCTAAAAAATCACGAAATACTTTCGATTGCAGATACGTGCATCCAGTCGCGTGTGCATTGCCGAAGTTGAGGGTTTCAGGTTTTTAAATAAGCTGCTCCTCTTATTAGTGGCTCAGGTATGGTTATCTTGACCACTGGGGGGATTATTGTTCTTCAGCACATCAAAGATAAGGAACCGCCCTGGTAAACTCATCTTAATTCTATTGGGATTTTAAGCCCTAGAACCACAAATTAGCAGTGTTGTGCGCGCGCGTGCGCGAATACATCAAGTTCAATAAATAGTCAATTCAGGCGTGTTTTGAGTGGAAATAAGGTAGTAAAAATATAGCTACCTCCAGTCTGGTGTGCATATCCACCAGCTCATCATTCATAAATTGACTGAGCAACTCAAGCGGATCGGTTGAATTGTTAATAATCTCTGGAATGTTAATATTTTTAGGTTGTATATCTCTCTCCAGATAAAACCTCACCTGTTTATCTTGCATCAACCTATAGCCTTGCTGCTTTGCTGATTTTTCAGGGCATCCAGCATAAATAGCAGCCTCCTTTCGATTCATGCCTTGCCTGATACCCTCAATAAATTTCTGTTTTTTCTTGGTTAGCTCCATCGGTAAACATTCCTAAAAAGGCAATTTTTTTTGCGAATGTGGAGGTGGGCGATTAACGACAAATACTTCTCTTTTTTATCAATCAAGGCCCCACACCTCTCAAGGTCGCCTCTTCTGCTGTCTTTAACTCATGACAAGGTGATTTGCATAATAGCTGTAAGTTATTCAGGTTATTCGATCCACCCATCCATAACGGTTTTATGTGGTCTACTTCCATCTCAAACATGCTGACCCTGCCACACTTAGCACAAGTGTATTCACCTTTAAGTAATACCTGCTGTCTGATCCGCTGCCAAGTGTTGCCATATAATCGAGCTGTCCCTCTCTGCACCTGGTCGATCCGTGGCTTGGTCTTTGCTACCTGAAGCCGTGGTTTTAATGTTGGTAATCTTGCCATTACTCCACCCTAAATAAAAAAGTGATGGGACCAGCCCACCACCTGTATTGAATAACTATGCTTTAAATGATCGGGTCTGATTGCTCTTAATACTTCCCCATATCTCAAAAGCTCTTTTAACTTTCGGATTGCTTCTATTGTTCTTCAGATAAGCATCAAAGTCATTTCGATAAATATGAAACAACATAGCAATCTTAACCAATTCCAGCTTATTCTCCTGGCTCTCCCATAAGCACAGCACCTCTGCAATTCCTTCAGGTGGAAGCCTTTGCACACTGGATATAAAGTCCGTTTCTTGAGGCTTCATTTGTCGGCCATTATGCTGAAGCACCTCTACAGAATACTCGAGGAACTTATAATCATTCTTCGGTAGCATTGCCATCATTCTAGTTTTAAATGTTGGTTTCATAAGTCACCCCTTAAACTATCTGCCATCAATCGAACCTTATTGGCTTTATCTTCACCAAACTCATTAATGAATGGCTCCAGCAAGCTCTTGCGCTTCACTGGATCGGCATAGGCCAGTTGAGCAGCTAAGAGTTTCTCCTGGTGGCTTAATCCATCAGCTACAATATCCGCACTGATTGGTGATAACTTCACACCGCCTGTATTTAATTTAACAGTCCTATGTCCTGATCCCGATAACCGCACCCCTGCATTAGATGCTCGCTTAATCTCGGTAATTGTGGCCTGAGCATTACATGGGATTGTTACGGCTGATACTTCAAAAATCTCGGTAGCCGTGTAGTGAATGCCACCACCTGAACGAACATCATAATCCAAAGGTCTAAAGCCAATACTTAAACCACGAACTAAACCTTCCTTGATTGCATTCCAGGCATGGTCTACCTGATCCTTTAAACTTCCAGCCTCTTTGATTTTTGCAATCTGCACCTCGATTTCTAAACCTTTACTGGAACGCTTTGCAGCAACTACATTGCCAATAGGCTTCGAGTGGTCATGTTGCCAAAGAAAAGGAAAAGGTAGGTCAAATACCATGCCGTTGGGTTCAACAATATCATTTGCCCTATCTGGTGAAATGGTGGAGGCCATCCCCTTAATGATTCGCTTTTCGTTATCTACTGACTTTATTGTCAATGTTGAATAGGCTTTTTCCATATCATCAACCTCCTACCACTTCAGCATCTTCAATCACTGTTGCTTTATATCCATCTAGGAACTTGTAGCCATTAATACCCATTACTTTAATCGCCACCTTATTTTCCTGGAATAAATAAACTGGCTCATTTGTCATCGTGGTAACTGTGGCTTCATTAGTAAGTTTTATTTCTACAGTTGGATCGGTGGCAAAAATGAGCTTGGTTAGATCAAGTACAATCTTCTGATTTTCATTTACTGATTTATTTGTGATAACTGGAATACCTCGGATTGATCCACCATTTACACCCAGGCTATCTAGCTCTAATTCATTCGCAATATTTAAAGCAGTGAACGGATTAAGCAGTAGGATTGCGTCCTGTGGGTCATCAATCGAAGCTAAGGCGTTGGTAATGTCTGCCAGTAGTGTCGGCATTGTGGAGCCTGTTGCTGTGACTGTGGTCGCGTCTGTTGTAACGGATTCGATAAAGTCTGCATTCTCGCCAGCAACATAGCTATTAATTAAAGCTGTGTTAATCAATGGCTCTACCAGGCTGTAAGTGTCGCTTTCAAAATAACGCTCTGGAAAGATTGCATAGCCACCAATTTTTTTGAAATCTAAAGTAATTCCAATTTTAGATTTTTCAGTCAAAATTTTAGTAGGTTCTTTTTGCGGAACAACTTCACAAGGTGCCAAGTCGAAGGCACTAAGAGGTTTATTTAATGGCATGTATAGGTTTTTGCCTAGTGCTTCAATCTGACCAATCAAACTTTTTTCTTTCACTAAATTAATAAACTGCTGACTGGCTGCAATGGCTGCATAATCCGCCTGTGTTGGGTCTGTGAATCCTTTTGATGCCATCATCTGAGCAACGGCTGAAGATGCGCCAAAGTGTTTGACCGCTACTTCTTGTGGGGAAATATGCCCTTTTTCTGCCTGACGTTGAGCAAATATGCTTTTAACTAAGGTGGTGACATTGGTTTTCATAAAAAAATACTCATATAAAAGATATGAGTAAATATAGAGATTAATTATTATTCTATGTTTTGGCTTTATAACGCCTTATAACTATCGCGTTTAGCTAGGTATTCAGCAATGTTGTATATCGTGTATCTGTATTCTTTGCCTATCAAAATGCAATTTGGAGTAAGTCTGTTTTGCAGTCTGGCCACCCTAAAAAATGCTTTTGATTTACCCAGCAACTTAACTGCCTGCTGCTCTGAAATCGTACCGTTTTGGCTTGGCTTAATATTCATCTCAATAGCTTTCACATATAGATTATTTATATAAGGCTGAATATCTCCCGACCTCTCTGACATGACCTTTTTTAATTGCTCTACAATCATTTTTGCATCTGGTCTATTAATGCCATTTTCCTGTAAAACTGTTTCTATAATTTCGGGTTGAATCATCATAATTAATCAATCCTGTATCATTTGTATTTTTCCTAAATCCAGCACAACTCTATAAATTTTGCGATTTTGCGATTTTTCCTTGTAAGCCTTGCCCTGTCTATCTTTCCGCTTCGCATTGCTCTTGCGATTCGTATGCGACATATGCGGAGTATATCGGATCATTTCGCATACTCCGCATTGGAATCGCACACCCTTTGCGACATGGATAACCTTATGCCATAAGGGTTTCAGCCATAAATCGCAAAATCGCAACTATTTCAGCAATGCCGGATTTAATTCAATGTAAGTGGAGCGGTTAATTGTCACCAGTCGCACATAATTAAACTCGATCAGCTCATTCAAACAAGGATCAAATTCCTTCGCTTTTCTTATTTGAAGTGGTGCGCCTTTCATTGCTACCGTTCTTTGCAATCGGTTGGTTTTATCCTTTTTGCATTTGGTTAAAAGGTACTTAATCAGCTTCTCAGAATCACTTTCATCGGCTACTTCAATATCTGAATATCTGAACCACTCAGACAAAGAATGTCTAATAACGGCACAAGCTGCCTGCATGATTTCAGAATCAATTTCAGACTTGTTTTCAAAGTAAGCTAGGACAGCGCCTAAACGTCTGGCAAGCTCATTTGCACGACTGGCAAAAGGCTGCATAAATTCAAACTGTTTTCCGCTACCCTGCAAAATCTCGCATTCATTGTAAAACTCAAGCTCCAGCAACTCGGCTTCACTGGATAGCTGGATAACTGGAAAGTATGGAACCTCTCCCGATTCATTTAAAAGGACTGGTAACTCATCTTTTAAAATATCTCTACAGCGATTCCAAAATTTAGTTAATCGAGGGTCATTGTGTGAATTTTTTAGCTTTTGTCTAAATTCAACTGTATGCGTCCGCTGCCCAGCAATACTCTCAGGAGCGGTTAAAATGAATCGAGGTAAAAAGCCCTGTCCTCTTAATGTCGGGTCGTTTAAAGCTCCAGCCAGTACAGCACGTTGCCCAAGTAGGTTGAAGGTTAGGCGAACATCATAGGCCATTCCGTTGTCATCAGATGAAGCACGGTTTCTCTGGCAATAGCCATCATCAAACAGCTTAGTGAATGCACCTAACGCACTTTTAGCCGTGTCGCCCTTCATTGTATGACCATCAAAGAACTGTCCAGCCTCATCACTACTCAATGAAGCATTTTTCACAATTCCTTTAATATAAAACTTGGTCAAGGTTTCAATAGTAATGTCTGAAAAAATACTGGTCGGATCGGTTGGTCTGGGATTATCTAAAGCCCACTGCGCGAACTCTTTGGATTCAATTGTTTTCGACCGTGCATTCCAATTTTCCAGTGATTTTTTATACTCATCATACTGCTGGCGCTCATGCTCTCGAATGGGTAATTCAACCAGCTTTTGACAAGATGACTTGCGCCCACCGCTACCACCTTCCGTTAAAAAGAATAAGGAGGCTGGCATCCCCTCCCTGTTGGTTTCTTTGGGTGCATTTACCTTACCTTGTGCTAAAAAAGAAATACTGGCTAAAACACATTGAGCAGCCATTGCAATCGGAGCTTGTACATATTCAGCGGTGGCAAGAATTGCATTTCTCACAACTTCCGGTAGCTCATCAATAGGATAAGGTTTTGATTGAATCAGGGTGTCATTTCTCAGGCTTATTGGAGCTTGCCAGTTATCCAGCTTTTCAGCTTTCCGATCCGCTGGCATATCCTCAACTTGAGGCTGTGCGATTAGGCCAGATTCGATTGATTTTATGATCTGCTGTTTTTTATCAAAGAAAAACTTTTTAATCAGATTGGGACTTAAATTTTTTAAATCTTCATCTGCCTGGATAAATAAATCAGCATTATTGACTGGTGGTTTTTCACTAACTAACATTCTAAATATTGTTTCAGGCATACCATTGTTTATAATCTGATACGCTGCATCAATATCTTTATGAAGCACAACGGCCTCCCCAGCCTTAGCAAGTTTCACAAATAAATCCATATTGTCTGTACCTAGAACATACGGCATATATTTATTATTTGTGTTGCTTGCGAATATTCCAGCTTTACCAATAGAGAATGATATTTTTTTAGAATCAATCTCTTTGCATGGTGTCTGACTAATATCGTACTTTTTAGCTATGCCTCTGATTCCATACCCTATGACTTCAGTCAATTCATTAGGATTAACCAGGGGGAGTGCTTCACATTCTTCGCAGTTATAATCCGGCAATTTAGAGTAAATATAACTCTCAGGCTTAACTTTAAAACGCTGCTCATCAATACAGCCTTTAACAAAATCTTCAATAGAATGATATTCGGTTGTATTGCCTGTCACTGGATCGGTGCTAACTGCTAAGGGAGCAGCACCGCCAAACATATCTATAGTTTTATCACAAGGGATTTTTGCATTCATACTGCACCCCCTGCATTCATAATCGCATCAACTGCCGTTTCTAATGATTGATTTAAAGTCCCTGCCACTGTGAATAGGCCGTGAATAACTGCCTCTGTATAACCTTTCGCCAGATGAAAGCCTTTAATTTCTTCAAGCATAATTACAATGCCGTACGCTTGAGTGATATAAGCCTGAATATCTACTTTAGTTTTTGCGCTGGCACTCTCAATATCTTCTAAAGCACCATTCGCCAGCATTTCGCAAACGCTTATCATGGCTTTTGCTTTATCCTCAGAAAGGTCGCATTGACCATAACTGACAAATAAGCGAAGTAATGAGCCTTCTAATGATTCAAGGTTGACTTGAGCATCTTCTAAATGGTCTTGGGCTGTCTTATTAATTTGATTAGGCATGAGAATGCGCTCCTGAATTTTTCAACGGAGCTTTGCCAATTACGACCAAGTAATTATGGTGGCAAAGCTGAAAGGGGTTGGTCGACCAGTAATTCAGGTAACTGGCACACTCGAAAGTGTCCCCCTCCAGCTCCGCCATAACATGCGAACGCATAGAGAAAATACACATACAAAAAAAGCCCACTAAGCGGACTGTATGCGCTGAATATTCGTAGCCGACCAAAGCTAACTTTGAGATTTTGCTCAAAGCAAGAGAACTATAACCAATATGATCCAGTCTTTGCAATGTGAATTTTTCAAATAGTTTCATTTTTTCCCACCTTTAATACCCTGGTGCTGCTGGGATAATTTGAAGTTTTTAAAATAGTAGCTTTCTGCTGCCAATGGCTTCATGTATTCAACAAGTGATTTCAGATAGTGCTTATGATTGGTTTTCATGGCCGACCTCACTTAAAAAAGCATCAATGAGCTGCTTCAGACTTTCACCATGTAATGCCACAACGCCAGTGGCTTGAGGGTTTTGCATGAGCTGCTCGATACCGTCATCAATGGCCTGAACTCCACCGCCTACGGTGATTAAGTCGATAAAACTGCAAGCCTCATCATTTACGATTAAATCCGCTTCAATGTCCGCTTCGGTATTGGTGCGATATGAAGCCAGTACAATATCTTTCATGCTGCCACCTCTTTAATAAACTCATACCGTGCATGTCTACCAATGCCTGATTTATTGCGCTCGTTATGGGTCACAATGTCATAACCTGCACACCGTAAACGCTGAATAATTGCGCTCAGTCGGTAGCAGTTAAAAAGGTCGATAGCTTCAGCCTGGGAAATAGTTTTGCCTTGCTTGAGGTGTGCCAGGACTTGCTTTAATTGGGTGTTATTCATGCTGACTGTTCCTCAATCCACTTCTGAACGTCCGAAGCTCTCCAGACAGTGACATTGCCACCCATGCGGATCGGCTGCGGAAATTTACCTTCACGCGTCCAAGTCCATAGAGTTTTTTCTGAGATTGGCAAAATACCTTGTCGTGCTGGCTTGGCATTTAGTTTTCGGGTTTTTCCGGCATTTTCGCCAGTCTTGTAAACGTGGATTTTTTCGGGAGTGGCTGGAGCTGAAGCGATTTGTTTAGCTCGATAGAATTGTTCGCGCGTTTGCATACTGCACCTTTCTATTACGTTATGCGTTATTGCATAGGTGCAGTGTCGTTTTTTCTTATTTTCTAAAATATTCCCAAAGCTGCTTTTGGTAATAATTTATTTTTTACCCTTATGTTTAAAGTGGTTTTTATAATCTGGGATACCTTTCACAGCCTTTATAAAATCCGAACGAATAGAGTTAATTCCCCTTGAGATATTTTGACTGATAGCCTCTTTTTCGACCACAAAATAAAATTCCTCCCTTGTTTTCCATGGGCGCGTAGGTAATAAGCTCTTGATAATCTCCTGCACTTTTAGGCTGTCACTTTGTCCTTTTTTCCTTCCGTTATCTGACATTTGCAATCTTTGAATTTTTTTCTCATTCTTTGATTCATTCACACCACAATTAAAATAATAATTATTAAGATGTCTAATTACTGCACTTAAATTATTTCTTTCCAGATAGAATTCACAAAAAGCTATACTTATCATCATTTTTAAGTAAAAAAACTCTGTTGATTCATCTTGCTTGTTGCCAAAATTTCTAATTAAATATTTAATTCCTATACTTGTGGTTTCCACTTCATCTTTTACACCATCCTCAATAATATTATTTTTTATCTCGTTTATTATTTCATATGGGTAGGTAAAGTTATCTACCCCCTTATCATAATAAAAATTCTCTAATATCATATTTATATTAAATTTCAAGACAGAAATCTTATCTATCAAATAATCCTTAATATCATCCATCACCCCACCCCATTAATTTTATTCGCCAGCTCTGTAGCAGTTGGGTTGTAATACTTCATCAGCGTTTTTAAATCTTTATGTCCTGTGACTTTTGCCAAGTCTTGAACTGGTAGCTTTTGGGATAGCCTTGTGGTGGCCTCATGCCTGGTGTCATGGAAATTTAAATCTTCAATTTTTAGTTTTTCAGTAACGACCTGCCAAAAGTAGCTCGATAAAGTATTTGCACTTGTGAGAGTACAAACTGTTTCTTCATGGATTCCCTTCATCAACTCCAGCAATTCTTTTGCTTTCATGGAGAGCGGAACCTTCCGCGAACTACCGTTTTTTGTATCAGGCAAAAGCACATAATCATCAGTGATATTCATCCATTTCATACCAACGATTTCGCTGGCTCTCATTGCCGTTTCGATAGCAAATAAAAATGCCCAGGCGGTCTGTTGTTTTTTATTCACTGGTTGGAATGTTGGGTGATAACTGAATGCTTTTAGAATCTGATCTATTTCATTCTGAGAGATGCGCCTGTCCCTATGATCTGATTCGCTTGGCTTTGAAATATCGGTCAATGGTGAACCTGTGATGATACGAAGCTCCTGTCGTGCATATTTGAACACACCACCTAGCAAGCCTAAATCTCTCTTAACTGTTGCAGCCTTGACCATCTTCAGGCGTTCATTTCTAAACTCAATCATATCGAGCTGATCCACTTGGCTAACTGGCTTCTGCATAAGTTTAGGGAACAACCTGATAAATAAGTTGAGAGAAGCAACTTCCTGTATATATCCTTTATGAGTGGGAGCTACAACATCCCTATAAGATTCAATCAACTCTCTAAAGCTCATGCCTTCAAGCTGCTTTTGCTTTTCTTCTTTCTTTTTCTGACCTGGACTTATACCACTGGCCAGCATGATTTTTATTTCATCACGTTTCAATCGTGCTTCTTTAATAGAGATAAGCGGATACTCGCCTATTGTGATAGTCCCTTTTTTCCCATCAAGCGTATAAAGCACCTTCCAGACTTTCTTTCCAGTTGGAAAGGTAAATATATAAAGCAAGTCACCATCACTGACCTTGAGCAGCTTTTCTTTTGGCTTTATAGCTTCAATCTGTTGTTTAGTAAGCATTGCACACCTATGGAGGTTAGAACCACATAAAAAAAGAGGTTAGACTGATTTAACCTCCAGTTTAACCTCCATGTGTACGGTGTTTCAATGAAATTACTTGTTATTGCTTAACAGTACAAAATGATATAAAAATATTGATTTTCAATCACTTTCATAGTGTTTTATACACTGCAAGTAAGTGCATGTTTTTGCTAGTAAATAGCCATATGATTGCGATGGATCATTTCAAGTGATCGGGCTTCCCCTAAAACTTGATGAACTTTATCTGAGGCTAAACCTTTAACGATTTCTGCCGAACGTGAACTGAAGTTTACACGACCGACGGCAACACGATGACCTTGTGTATCGACACATTCCACCACATCACCACGTTCGAAATGCCCTTCAACCGCTTTCACACCGACAGGTAATAAACTGCGGTGATTATCACGAATGGCTTTGACTGCGCCATCATCAATTACTAAACGACCCGCTGTTTGTAAATGTGCAGCTAACCATTGTTGATGGGCTGTCACACGATCATTGTCCGTAATGAATAAGGTACCGAGTAATTCACCTGCCATCACACGTGAAAGCACATTGTCGCTATCACCGCTCGCAATGACTGTTGGACAACCGGACTTGGCTGCCAAACGTGCCGCACGAACTTTGGTCAACATACCACCACGACCGAATTTACCGCCGCCGCCAGCCATATCGAATAATGATTCATCCATTGCACGTACTGTATGGAACAGTTTTGCATCTGGATTGGAACGAGGGTCTGAGTCAAACATGCCTTCTTGGTCAGTTAGAATCACCAAAAGGTCTGCATGAACCTGTCCAGCCACCATCGCAGCCAAAGTATCGTTATCGCCAAAGCGGATTTCGTCAGTCGACACTGTGTCATTTTCATTGATCACAGGAATCACACGCCAATCAATCAAATGCTGCAAGGCATCACAAGAGTTTAAATAACGACGACGGTCAGCCAAATCATCATGGGTTAATAAAACTTGAGCTGTACGAATAGAACATTGTTCTAAAACGCTTGACCAAGTATGTATTAAACCCATTTGTCCAATGGCTGCGCAAGCCTGAAGACTGGGTAGATCTGTGGGTCGGCTGTCCAGATTCATTCGAACCATCCCTTCAGCCACAGCACCGGAAGACACAAGAATGATCTCGTGTCCTGCATTATGTAGTTCTGCAATTTGTCCCGCCCAATGCGAGATTGCATCCAGATCTAACCCTTTTCCGTTTGCTGTGAGTAGTGATGATCCGATTTTAACAACGATACGTTTACAACCCTTGAGCTGACGTTGCCCATCTACCACTTCTATCATCTTGTCCTCAGACTTGTTTGCTTTGACACTTATTCAGCAATTAACGTACGTAGTACGATTCTGCCTCATCATCACCGTCTTCAAATTCATCATCAAAGTCTTCACCTTGACCTGCCAGACGTTGTTGACGACGCATTTCACGATATGCTTCTTTCGCAGCAAGCGTTTGCTCACGTGTTTCAGCTTCAAGCTGATCACGGAATGCTTTAACTTCTGCAGCATATTCAGGATCTTCAGTTTCGCGTTCGCGCTGCTCTTCAATTTGATCCATCAGGTAGTAGACAACGTCTTTAGTACCTTCAAACGTTAAACCTGAAGTTTTGAATACAGGGCCTTTCCACTGCAACTCTTCGAGAATGTGATCACACCATTCATCACGCGTTTCAGCCGCCAATTGGTCTACTTTATTGAGTACCAATACAACAGGTAATTTTGAAAGTGTTGGAGAGAATTTTTTCAACTCTTCCAAAATTGCTTTTGCATTGTACGCAGGGTCAGAACCATCAATCGGTTGAACATCTACGATGTGCAATAAAATACGTGTACGTGCCAAGTGTTTCAGGAATCGAATACCTAGACCTGCACCTTCTGCAGCACCTTCGATTAGACCAGGAATATCCGCCATTACAAATGAACGGTGACTATCGGCATCAACCACACCTAGGTTTGGCACCATAGTGGTAAATGGATAATCTGCAACTTTTGGTTTTGCTGCTGAAACTGCACGGATAAAGGTTGATTTACCCGCATTTGGCATACCCAACAAACCAACGTCTGCGAGTACTTTTAATTCAAGACGAATTTCACGATATTCGCCTTTTGAGCCGTGTGTACATTTACGTGGAGAACGGTTGGTTGAAGATTTGAAGTGAGTATTACCCAAACCACCTTCACCACCTGCTGCCACTAACACACGCTGACCGTCAGCCACTAAGTCGCCGATGATATCGCCAGATTCTGTATCTACAATTGTTGTGCCCACTGGAACGAGCAATACGGTATCTTCACCGCCACGGCCTGAGCAGTTCGCTCCACGACCATTTTTAGCACGTTCTGCACGGAATTTACGTGTATAACGATAATCTACTAGGGTACTTGTGTCATTGTCGGCTTGAACGTATACGTTACCGCCACGACCACCATCACCACCATCTGGACCACCAAATGGTACGAATTTTTCACGGCGAAAACTGGCTACGCCATTGCCACCGTCGCCAGCCTCTACGGTAATGACTGCTTCATCAACAAAGCGCATATTTGCCAATCCTCTAAAAACTTTAAAACCGCTTATTCTGCCATATTTTAAAGAATTTCTCGAACAATATTATTCAGCAATACTATAAATTTCATTCATCTTGGTACTGATGCAAATTTTTAGGAAAATCCGCACCTCACTCGAAAATCTTTAGCTCATCATCAAAATACCTTTGATAAATGGCAAACGAATTTCACTCCCCATTTCCGAAAGCTATTTACGTGCATTTTCCTTGGCTTCAATAATTTCAGGCAATGTTCGTTCAACCCAACCAATCAGATGCATTAACTTTTCTGCAGCCTGCGAGCCCATTAAAGTCAGTTGATATTCAACTTTGGGTGGCACGACTGGATAGACTGTCCGTAAGATAAAACCATCTTGCTCGAGCATTTTCAGCGTTTGAGCCAGCATCTTTTCGCTCACCCCTTCGATCCGCTGCTTAAGTTCACTAAAACGGTGTACCCCTTCAGTCAAACAACGTAAAACTAATACTGACCATTTATTGGTGAGATGTTCCAATATTTCTCGAGAAGGACAGTCCGTGGATAAAACTTGACCTAATAATTTACTTGTAGCGTATGTGTTCATTAAATCTTTCCTCAAAGTCACTAACTTACTTTTTGGTACGTACTTACATTTAGTAAGTTAACAGATTAAGATTCAACCATCAAGATCATTTATTCAACAATCAGAGGGTTTAAATATGAAAATCGCAATTACAGGTGCAACAGGTCAACTAGGCCAATTGGTCCTTCAATTTTTATTGAAAGAAACCGCGGCCGAAAACATCATCGCTTTAGTTCGCTCACCAGAAAAAGTAGCATCTCTACAAGCTCAAGGCATCGAACTTCGTCATTTTGACTATGATCAACCAGATACACTGGTTCCTGCACTACAAGGTGTCGATAAATTATTACTCATTTCTGCCAATGAAATTGGTCGGCGTACTCCACAACACAAAGCCGTAATTGATGCTGCAGTAGAAGCGAAAGTTCCATATCTTGCTTATACCAGCCTGTTACGTGCTGATACATCGCCATTGGGTTTATCTCAAGAACATCGTGAAACAGAAAGTCTGATTCAAGCTAGTGGTTTAACCTATACCTTCTTACGAAATAACTGGTATGTCGAAAACTATCTTGCCGCTGCAGGACATGTGGTTGAAACAGGCACCCTATTTGGTGCAGCAAAGGATGGGAAAATTAATGCAGCGACCCGTGCTGAGTATGCTGAAGCAGCTGCAAAAGTACTTACAAGCTCTGGTCATGAGAATAAAACCTATGAACTTGCAAGCTCAGACAGCTTCACCTTGGCACAGCTTGCTGAAACCTTACAGCAAGTTTCAGGTCAAAAGGTCCACTATCAAAATCTAACCGCTGAAGACTACACACAAGGCCTATTACAAGCTGGCTTACCCGCTGGTCTTGTAAATGTGATCGTCGATGCCGATATCAATAGCATTGACGGTGCAATGCAAAGTGATCGTAAAGACTTGGAACAGTTACTCGGTCACCCAACCACTTCTCTACGTAGTGCTGTTGAAGCTGCTTTAAAATAAGATCGAACAAAAAAAAAAGCCCGGATTGATTCGGGCTTTTTTTTGAGTTGAATCACGCTTATGGATGTACATTTTTTATCGGCAAATCCATGTTCAACTCTAAATTTGCCTTGGTATTTCGCTCTGCGTTATACATCGTGGCATTAAAGGTTGCGATTTTTCGCATGGTCATCGGGTCATTGAGTTTGAGTTGTGGTGCAAACTGATGTACCACATGCAAATCGACTTTTTCATTAAACTCAAAATACACTGGACCATTAAAATTTATTCGAATAGGAATGTTATAGGTTCTTTTCAAATGAAAAGGCACATCTAACTTGACAGGAATATCCATTTTTAACGGAAATTTCGGCACGAGTTTATTTTTAATCACCAAATCTGTGGTCGCCTCAAGCGGCATCGTCTGGTTAATTTGAATATTGGTGGAATAATCAATATCAACAGAAATGGGAACCTCTACACTAAACTGCAAATCTGCCAGATATTTTCCCTTCAAGGGTAGTTGCAGCTTCCGATCTAAAGCAATCTGCGTATCCAACGCCCCGATGGACTGCGTTTGCAAATAATTGCCAACGGAAATTTTAGTGGGTAGTGAATGCGACAATTGAATATCAGCATTTTTTGCACGTACTTGCATCGACGCATAAATATTTAAATACATCCAAAATAGCACCGCAACCAATAACGCAACTGCGATAAAACTTAAAATGATGCGCTTCGCCGATTGAAATATCCACATGGCTTACTCCTGAGCTTTCGCTTCAGTTTTGGCATGCTCTCTGTTGAGTTGCATTGTTTTTAGTGGAATTACCAATTCACCCTTTTTAAGTTGAACCGGCAACGTATTTTGCACATCCACTGTCGCTTTTAATGCCGTTTTAATTGGAACATTCAAATTACCTTCAATAGGAATGTTGGTTTTTAAATTTGCATTGAGTGGAATATGTAGGTTTTCTTTCAGCACGGTTTTGACTGGCGCATCAAATTTTAAATGTACTTTTTGTTCCAAAGGCACATTCATATTCACTGGAATATCCAATTGTATCGGGATATCACCTTTGAGCGGCAGAGTCACATCCTGCCCCATGACTTTAACTGTCACTTTGGTATTCACAGGAAGGTTTTGATTCACTTTCAAAGTTTCACGCACTGGAATCGTGGTCTTGATCGGGACTTGATTATCAAAATACACCCGTGGTGTCAGCGTTTGAGTTAAGGGAATATTTAAATTTTCATGTATCGGAATTTCAGCATTCACCCGCCCTGTCACGTCCACATCCAAGGCATCATGAATTTTGACTTCGGCTTGTAATGGCTCTTGCAGGTCGATATTGACGTTTTGATTTTCTAGCGGGATATAAATATTAAAGTGCTTAAACACCCAAATGGCGATGAGTACACCACAGAGTGCAGCAAACACAATAAATGCCAATCCACTGAGCATGTGCTTTGCTTGCAAACTAAATTCCTTTTGCTTTTTTATTTTTACAGCTTTATTTTGAACACATTACCCAAACCAGTTTGCAATTTTTTGTATTTATTTCTTTAATAATTTCATTAACTTAAAACTTGAATATTTTAGTCGGCTTTTTCATTATAAATGACTCGCACTCATCTAACAGTGGCAGAAAAAACAAGACATTTTGATGCTTTTGATCAATCCATTCGTCATCTATGCCTTAAGTTTTTAACCCATACTCTTTAGATAAAAAAAGAGCCTCAAATGAGGCCCTTTTTTTACAGCGTGAACTAATTAAGCATTAGTTTCAGCAGGAACTTTTGGATAGCTTACGCCGCCCATTTGCTCAGCAATACGCAATACTTGGCAGCTATAACCCACTTCGTTATCGTACCAAACATAAGCAGTTAAACGGTTACCAGAAGCGATTGTCGCTTGAGCGTCAAACACACCAGCAGTACGTGAACCGATAAAGTCAGACGATACAACTTCAGTTGAGTTTGTATAACCAATTTGACCTTGAAGGTTAGAGTTGATTGAAATTTGGCGAATGTATTCATTCACTTCTTCACGGTCAACATCTTGACCCAAAGTAAGGTTCAAAATTGCAAGAGATACGTTTGGAGTAGGTACACGTACTGAGTTACCAGTCAATTTACCTTGAAGAGCAGGAAGCGCTTTAGCAACAGCTTTAGCAGCACCTGTTTCAGTAATAACCATGTTCAATGTTGCAGCACGGCCACGACGGTCAGCTTTATGGTAGTTGTCGATCAAGTTTTGGTCGTTTGTGAACGAGTGAACTGTTTCAACGTGACCATTAATCACTGTGTATTTGTCATTTAACACTTTAAGTGTTGGTGTGATCGCGTTTGTTGTACAGCTTGCAGCAGAGATGATTGTATCTTCATCAAGGATGTCTGCTTGGTTCACACCATATACAACGTTCTTCATATCACCTTTACCAGGTGCAGTTAGAATTACACGTGCAGCGCCAGCGCATTTAAGGTGCTGTGCAAGACCTTCAGAATCGCGCCATTTACCTGTGTTATCGATTACAAGTGCATTGTTAATACCGTAAGCAGTGTAATCAACTTCAGATGGGTTAGACGCATAGATCACTTTGATGAAGTTACCGTTAGCAATGATTGCTTCATTTTCTTCATCAACAGAAATTGTACCTGCGAATGGACCATGAATAGAGTCACGACGTAACAAAGACGCACGTTTTTCTAAGTCACCGTCAGATGATTTACGAACAACGATTGCTTTAAGGTTAAGACCACGGCCTAAACCAGATTGGCTGATCATCAAACGTGCAAGGATACGACCAATACGACCGAAACCGTAAAGTACAACATCACGGTTTTCAACGTTAGTTGCATTGCCTTCAAGTGATTTCACAGCGTCAGCAACGAATGCGTCAACATCACCGCCTTTTTCTTTGAACTCAACAGCAAGTTTGCCAAGATCAATTTCAGCAGTACCGATGTTTTCGATTTTCGCCAAAGCTTCAAGAATTGGGAAAGTGTTCACAACTGAAAGTTCAACGTCAAGTACGCGAGTACGACGATGCGCTTTAAGAATTTGGATAACCGAACGGTTAATTAAAGAACGACCGTATACTGTAGCTACGATGTTTTTTTCACGATATAACTGACCTACTAGGGCAATCATACGTTCCGCGATTTCTTCACGGTTTTTCCAGCGACCTTGGTGCTCTGCATGTAGGGCAACGATAGTGTCTTTGCTCACAGATACGTCCTCTAATTAATTGTAAATCTAAGCATAAATTTCAAAACCCCACAATTGTAATGGAAAACTGAAAATTAATGAATCTAAAAGCAGATTTCGACAAGGTTATTTTGTTATATATTCACTATCAATTTTCAAAATAATCATGATTAGTATTATGATTTTATAGCCGAAAGTTGAAAAACCAGCTTTTTCGCAGATTTTTGTCACAAAATTTCAAATGTAGTTTTATCAACCAGATCTCTGCATATTTAGCACAAAGATGAACGAATATTTATATTTTTCAAATTAGATCTCTTTCATAAATCAAAAAACGATCTTCTTTTTGGTTAATATTTGCACTCCGGATTTCTTAGCATTCGTGCATAATCTGCGGATGAAATACATCGATTCAAACAAGCTTTCTGATCCTCAGT